>JAJZHV010000101.1 GCA_021804345.1 Pseudomonadota bacterium
GCAAGGGGCCCTGCCCATCATCGGCGTGGGCGGAATCAACAGCCCCGCCCGGGCCCAGGCTATGCTGCAGGCTGGCGCCAGCCTGATTCAGGTCTATACCGGCATCATTTACAAGGGGCCTGGACTGATCCGCCAGATTGTGCATTCCCTGGCATGAGTACCCCCGCCCCCACCCTGCTCACCCGCTGGCAAACGGCGCGCATTGGTGAAGCCCAGTGTATTGGCTGTTTTCGTTGTGTGCCCGTCTGTCCCGAGGCCGCCATCCTGGGGGCTGCACGCCATACCCATACGGTCATCCAGTCCCTGTGTACGGGCTGTGCCCACTGCCTGGAGGCCTGTCCCGTGGATTGCATCACACTCCACCCCACGGCGCACCTGTGCGCACCAGTGGCCCTTGGGGTGCCCGCATGAGCCCGCAGCAGTGCCAGCAGTTTTTTGCGCGTCTGCAGGCGGTCAACCCCCATCCCCGCACCGAGCTGTGCTACCACAACCCCTTTCAGCTGCTGCTGGCGGTGATGCTCTCGGCGCAATCCACCGACCGGCAGGTCAACCAGGTCACCCAGGCCCTCTTTACCCAAGTGCAGGGCCCAGCGGATGTGCTGGCCCTGGGCCTGCCCGCCCTGGAATCGGCCCTGCGCCAACTGGGTCTGTTTCGCACCAAGGCGCGTCATGTGTACGCCACGGCGCAACGGCTGGAACAACACCATGGCGGGCAGGTTCCGGGCACGCGCCAGGCCCTGCAGGCCTTGCCCGGTGTGGGGCGCAAAACGGCCAACGTGGTGCTCAATATCGCTTTTGGGCAGCCCACCCTGGCGGTGGATACCCATATTTTCCGGGTGGCCAACCGCACGGGACTGGCCCCCGGCAACACCGTGCTGGCGGTGGAACAGGCCTTGCTGCGCGTGGTGCCGGCGGCTTTTTTGCCGCAAGCGCACCACTGGCTGATTTTGCATGGACGCTACATTTGCCGGGCCCGCAAGCCCGATTGCCCGGCCTGTCCGGTGATGGATTTATGCGCCAGCGCAGGCCTTGATGTATAACCCCAGCCGCGAACAGGCCCGTCAGTTTTTTTTGAGCGTCTGGCAAAAACAGCAGCAACAGGCCCCCCTGAGCGCCCTAGAGGCCATGGCCTGGGACATTCTGCGCTTTCATCCGGAATATCACGCCCTGTTGGGCGCCCCCGAGCGCGCCCTGACGCGCGAATGGTTTCCCGAGCAGGGTGCCACCAACCCCTTCCTGCATTTGGGCCTGCATCTGGCCCTGGAAGAACAGCTGGCCATGGATCAGCCCCCGGGCATCGTAGGCTACTACAAGCGCTGGTGTGAGCGGTTGCAGGACGAACACGCCGCCCGGCACCGCCTGCAGGAATCCCTGGCGGAGCTGCTCTGGTCAGCTCAGCGCCATGGCACACCCTTGAGTTCGGAGCAATATCTGGTCTTGCTGGAACAGGCCTGGCAACAGGGCCAGTAAGCGCCACCTGCAGGGTGGTGTGGACGGTCGGTGGTCCGGCTCAGGATTCGGTGTGCAGCGCCAGCCAGTTGCACTGCCCGCGACTGGCCTTTTGAAGGTTCTCCAGTTGCTGCAGGTGCTGATCAATTTCTTCCAGGCTGGCGTATTGAATGCGCAGGCCCGAGTGGGGCCCGCGCCCCGACGCCTGACGCACCAACTGGCCATCAGCGGTTGGCACTGGGTCCATGAGCAGCGAATCCTGGCCACGGGTCATAGCCAAGTACACCTCGCTTAACAGTTCCGCATCCAGCAAGGCCCCATGAAACTCCCGCGCCGAGCGATCCACCCCATAGCGATCGCACAGGGCATCGAGGGTGTTGCGCTTGCCCGGGTGCAGCTCGCGCGCCATGGTCAGGGTGTCGGTGATTTTGGCGCAACAACGCTCCAGGGGGGGCTGGTTTAAGCGCGCCAACTCATGATTCAGGAAACCCTGGTCGAAGGGCGCGTTGTGAATGATCAGTTCCGCCTCCTGCACAAAGTCCAGAAAGGGCGTCAGCACCTGGGCAAAGAGGGGTTTATCCTGCAAGAAGTCAGTGCCCAGGCCATGCTTTTGCAAGGCGCCAGGGTCGCTGTCCCGTTGCGGATTCAGATAGGTATGAAACACGCGGCCGGTGCGGCGCCGATGCAGGATTTCCACCAGCCCGATTTCCACCACCCGATGCCCCTTGGCGGGCTCTAGGCCGGTGGTTTCCGTATCCAGGATGACCTGCCTCATGGGGCCAGGCTTGCCACGCCCAGGTTAGCCAGGCGGTCGGCGTGCTCATTGCCCTCATGCCCGGCATGCCCCTTGACCCAACGCCACTGCACCTGATGGCGCTGGGACTGAACGACCAACTCCTGCCACAGATCGGCATTCTTTACCGGCTGCCGGCTGGCGGTTTTCCAGCCATTGCGCTGCCAGGCATGAATCCATTCCTGAATGCCCTTTTGCACATATTGCGAATCGGTGTAGAGCGTGACTTGACAGGGGCGGTTCAAGGCCTTGAGGGCTTCGATGACGGCCGTGAGCTCCATGCGGTTGTTGGTGGTCAGGGCCACGCCGCCATGCAACTCGCGCTGGGCTGTGCCCGTACGCAGAAACACGCCCCAGCCACCGGGCCCCGGGTTACCCTTGCAGGCTCCGTCGGTGTAGATTTCTACCTCAGGGGGCATGGCCTTCCGGAGGGCGCGGGGTGCGCACAAAGGGCAGCACCTTATGGGAGGGGATGGCGTGATAATGGGTGGCCGTGGAGCGCACCGCGCGCGCCAGCACCTTGTTGGGCACCAGGCTGGGGCTCCAGCGCGGGGTGATAAGACGCATGCCATGCACGCGCTTTACCGCTTGCAGCATATACACGCCCCCGCCCACGCCCCACCAGCGATCCCCTGCCGGCTCCATGAAGCGAAAGCGATGCAACCAGCGGTCGCTTTGAAAAGGGGGCACATAGGCCCAGAAGCGCCCAGCGCTCACCTCAAAGCCCAACAGGGACAGCCAGTCCTTGAGCCGCGACAGGGCGATGAAATGACCGCACCAGGGGTATTCGGCGCTGCCACGGGAAAAAGACTGGCGCAGGCCCCACAGGCTGCGCGGGTTGAAGGCGGTGAGAACCAGTCGCCCCTCGGGGCGCAACACCCGGGTGATTTCGCGCAAAATGGCATGGGGGTTGGGCGAAAACTCCAGGGCATGGGGCAATACCGCCAAGTCGATGCTCTGTGTGGCTAAGGGCAGGGCATGGGGTTCGGCGCGCAGGGAGGTGGGACCCTGCCGGCACAGGGTGATGCGATGGGCAATGCGGTTGGCGCGCAGGGCATCGAGTTCGGGCATGAACACCTGCAAGGCGTTATAGCCGAAGATGTTACACACCGCATCGTCCAGCACGCGCTGCTCCTGGGTCAGCACATGCTGCCCCAGCGGGGTGAGAAGCCAGTCGTGCAGAGAGAGTTCAGCCATGGCAGAATTGTATGCCAAACTACCCTGAGCGTGAAGAGGTCCTGATGTCCCGTTCCCTGTTCTGCTCCCCGGCCCCTGGCACGCTGCAGGTGAGCGCCCTGCCCGCCTTTGCAGATAATTACCTGTGGGTGCTGCACGATGACACCCATGCCGTGGTGGTGGACCCTGGCGCCGCCCCCCCGGTGCAGCACTTTCTGCAGCAACGGGGGTTAACCCTCAGCGCCCTGTGGATTACCCATCATCATGCGGATCATACGGGCGGCATCGCAGCCCTTCGTGCCCAGGCGGACGTGCCGGTGTATGGCCCGGCTCTGGAATGCATTCCCCAGCGCACTCAGGCCCTGGCTGCGGAGGACACGCTGCAGCTAAACCACCCCCCCCTGCGGGCGCAGGTGCTGCACCTTCCCGGGCATACCGCGGGGCACCTGGGGTATAGGGTGGCGGGACCGGTGCCCTGGCTATTTTGCGGCGACACCCTGTTTGGCTGTGGCTGTGGGCGCCTGTTCGAAGGCACGCCGGCGCAACTGCTGGATTCCCTGCATCAGTTGCAGCGCTTGCCCCAGGATACTCTGGTCTTTAGCGCCCATGAATACACCCAGGCCAATATCCGCTTTGCACTGGAGGTGGAGCCAGATAATCCAGCCCTGCAACAACGCGCCCGGGACTGTGCCGCCCTGCGTGCTGCCGGTCAGCCCACCCTGCCCTCCAGCATGGCCCTGGAGTGCGCCACCAATCCGTTTTTGCGCTGCACCGAGCCTGGGGTGATCCGCAGCGTACAAGCCCGCTGCCAGGTGGCCCACAGTGACGAATTGAGCATTTTCACCGCCCTGCGCGCTTGGAAAAACCGGTTCTGAGTCTCAATGGGCTACAATTGCTCCTTTTGGCGTTAAAAAAGCGAGCGATGGCCCTGCAACGCACAGGTCTGCCCCCCCCCTGCCCCCACCCCGTCCCAGCACCCACTGGCGCCCTAGCGCGCACCCGGTCTGTGCCCATCGGGTTGCTGCTGTGCGCCCTGTGGGCGCCACTCCCAACCCTATGTGCCGACCCGCCCACAACCGCGCCTGCCCCAGCACCCGCCACCTCCGGTACCCAAAGCCAGGTGGTGCAGCCCACAGACGAGGCGGAAGTGCCCCTGGACGTATGGGATCGCATCCGGGAGGGGTTTGCGCTACAAACCCCGGATAACGACCCCCGCGTGGCACGCCACGAGGCCTGGTTTGCAGCCCGCCCAGATTACGTAGAGCGCACCATGGAGCGCAGTCGCATGGTGCTGTACTTCATTGTGGAGGAGGTGCAAAAACGCGGCATGCCCATGGAAATTGCCCTGCTCCCCATCGTGGAAAGCGCCTTCAACCCCCACGCCCTGTCGCGCAGCCAAGCTTCGGGCCTGTGGCAGTTCATTCCCTCCACCGGGCGCCTGTTTGGCCTGCAGCAAAACTGGTGGTATGACGGGCGCAAGGACGTGGTGGCCGCCACCACCTCGGCCCTGGATTACCTGCAGCGCCTGCATGAGGAATTTGGCACCTGGGAGCTGGCCCTGGCGGGCTATAACTGCGGCGAAGGCAAGATCCGCCGGGAAATCGCCTTCAACCGGGCGCGCAATCGCCCCACGGATTACCTCAGCCTGAATCTG
>JAJZHV010000102.1 GCA_021804345.1 Pseudomonadota bacterium
ACCCTAGGTGGCGCCTTGAGTGCTGGGTATGTCAATTATTTTGCCATGGACGGGCGCTCCTACAAGGTGATTCCGCAGGTGCGTCAGGTGGACCGTCTCAATCCCGATCAGGTGTTGGATTATCATCTGCGCACGCCCGATGGGCATGTGCTCAGCTTGGCATCCCTGGCGCAGGTGCAACGCCAGTTGGTTCCAGAAACCGTGTCCCACTTTCAGCAGCTCAACGCTACCACCTTAGCCGGGGTGTCCACGCCCTTTGTGTCCCAGGCCGAGGTGCTGGATTTTCTCAAGCAGGCCACCCTAGAGGCCGCACCCAGTGGTTATAACGTGGACTACTCGGGGGCTTCCCGCCAGTTCATGAAAGAATCCGGCAGCTTTGTGGTCACCCTGCTGTTTGCCATCCTGATGGTGTATCTGGTGTTGGCGGCCCTCTTTGAAAGCTTTACCGATCCTTTGGTGATTTTGGTTTCGGTGCCCATGGCCTTGTTTGGCGCCCTAGTCTTCATCAATATGGGTCTGGCCACGCTCAACATCTACACCCAGGTGGGGTTGGTCACCCTGATGGGCCTCATCAGCAAGCATGGCATCCTGATCGTGCAGTTTGCCAACCAGCTGCAGCGTGAGGGCAAAACAGCGTTGGAGGCGGTCGTCCAGGCAGCCTCCATCCGCTTGCGACCCATTCTCATGACCACTGCAGCCATGGTGCTTGGGGTTCTGCCCCTGGTCATTGCCTCGGGTGCCGGTGCGGCGGGGCGTCATGCCATGGGACTGGTTATTTTTACCGGAATGTTCATCGGCACCCTCTTCACTCTGTTCGTGGTGCCGGCGGTATACACCGTGCTGGGCAGCAAACAGTAGGGCTCAAGCCAGCACCCCGTGTAAGGCGGCCAGCGTGGCTTGCACCAGATGTTGGAATTCCGCATCCGTGATGGTGTAGGGGGGCATAAAGTACACTGTATGGCCAATGGGGCGCAGTAACACCCCTTGGGCCAAGGCCGCCTGATGAAAGGCCTGGGCAAAGTCCGCTCGCTGTGTAACCACCTCAAACGCCCAGATCATACCCCGTTGCCGATACTGTCGAAGGGCTGGGTGCGCCCGTAGCGGGGCCGTTAGCTGTTCCAGTTGCTCTAGGCGGGCTGCATTGCGACTCAACACCTGGCCTTCTGCAAACAGATCAAGTACGGTGAGGGCAGCACGGCAGGCCAGGGGATTGCCCGTATAGGAATGGGAATGTAAAAAGGCGCGGCTGGTGGACTCTGCATAAAACGCCTGATAAATGGATTCGCGGGTCAATACCACGGACAGGGGCAGCACCCCTCCGGTAATCCCCTTGGACAGACATAAGAAATCGGGAACTACTTGCGCCTGGGTATGAGCAAAGAGGGTGCCTGTGCGCCCAAACCCTACCGCAATTTCATCCGCAATCCAGTGCACTTCAAACTCTGCGCAAAGCCCGGCCACCGCCCGCACATAGTCCGGTGTATGAAAGATCATGCCGGCCGCTGCCTGAACCAGGGGTTCGATGATCAGTGCCGCAATTTGCCCATGGTGTTGCTGCAATAGCATGCGCAGGGCTTGCAAGGAGCGCTGGGCGGCCTCTGGGCCCAGACGTTCATCGGGCGTGGGAATCAGGAAACTGGGGCGCAACAGATCCGCGTAGGCTTGATTGAACAAGGGCACATCGGTCACACTCAGGGCGCCTAGGGTTTCTCCGTGATAACTGTGGGCCAAGGCGATGAAACGGTTTTTTTGCGCACGCCCCTGATTGCGCCAATAATGGGCGCTCATTTTCAAGGCGACCTCGGTGGCACTGGCACCGTCCGATCCAAAAAAACAGTGCCCCAGGGTTCCTCCGGTCAACTGCCCCAGGCGTTCGCTTAAGCGCACCACAGGCTCATGGGTAAAACCGGCCAGCATGACATGATCCAGCTCGTCCATTTGCTGCGCTAGCGCCTGCTTCAGGCGCGGATGGCCGTGGCCAAAGAGGTTGACCCACCAGGAACTGATGGCATCCAGGTAGCGCCGTCCCTGGGTATCCTCCAGCCAAACCCCCTGGGCCCGGCGCAGAGCAATGAGCGGGAACTGCTCGTGGCTTTTCATTTGCGTGCAGGGATGCCAGACCGCAGCCATGCTGCGCTGTAACAGGTCTGGCCCTTCTTGTGGGAGAGGGTTTGGGCAACTCATTGTTCGCCCTTCCCGGGAATCAGTCAGCGCAGTGTTCTGGGTGCGGGCGATGGAGTAAAGCGCCTGGAGGAGTTGCTCGATGTGGCTGGCATCGTGAAGCGCCGACAAGGAGATACGCAAACGGCCGGTGCCTTTGGGGACCGTGGGAGGGCGTATGCCAGGCACCCAAATCCCCCGGGCAGCCAGGGCTTGGGCCACCTGCAACACGCTCTGGTTATCCCCCAACCGCAGGGGGTGAATGGCCGTGGAAGAGGGGCCTAAGGTCCAGGGAAGAGCAGCGGCCCCCTGTTGCAATTGAAGCCCCAGTCGCAGCAACTGATCGCGTCGAAACTGGTCTTGAGCAATGCAGTGCACACTAGCTAGGCAGGCGGCTGCCAATGCCGGTGGTGTGCCGGTGGTAAACAGGTAGGTGCGGGCTTTCTGGATCAACCACTCGATCAGATCTGCGCGTGCGCCCACAAAAGCGCCATACACTCCGGCCGCCTTGCCCAGAGTGGCCATATAGACCAAGCGCGCAGAGGAGATCTGCCAGTGGGACAGCGAGCCTTTGCCCTCTTCTCCTAGGACCCCAAAGCCATGGGCGTCGTCCACCAGTAACATGGCGTCATAGGTTTCCGCCAGGGTCAAAAGCTGGGGCAGGGGGGCCAGATCGCCATCCATGCTGAACACAGCATCGGTCACGATCCAGCGGTTGTGTTCCTTGGCACCGGCTAGGGCCTGTTCCAGGGCCCTCAGATCCAGGTGCGGGTACACCTGTACGGATCGGGGCTGTGCCAGACGTACGCCATCGATGAGGCAAGCATGATTGAGGGCATCGGAAAAAACCTCTGCATTGCGCCCCAGCAGGGCCGGGAGAATGCCGGTATTGGCCATGTAGCCACTGGAAAAGTGCAGCACACGTTCAAAACCCAGCCAACGGGCCAGATGCTGTTCCAGGGCGGCCACGGGTGCGCTATGTCCACTGATCAGGGCCGATGCCCCGGCACCCAATCCGTACTGATCCAGTGCAGCATGAGCGGCTGCAATAAGCGCGGGGTGATTGGCCAGGCCCAGATAATCGTTCGAGGCAAAGGCCAGCAGGTTGCGTCCATCCACCTGCATTCTGGGTCCTTGAGGGCCTTGCACCGTGCGTCGCGTGCGTCGCAAGCCACGTGCTTCCAGATGGTGCAAAGCCAGCGCAAATGATTTCATGGGAAGAAAAATCCTTGAACAGGCATGGACAGGTCAACCGTCCAAACATAACATTATAACCTTCAGGGCTTTAATCCTGTCCGGGGCGGGCTTATAATTGCAGATTACATTTTAAATTCACCCTAAAATCATGGCAGCGTTTGGTACCGAAACCGTCTTGAGTGTCCATCACTGGAACGAGACGCTTTTTAGCTTCACCACAACCCGCGATCCTGGGTTGCGCTTCGAGAATGGCCATTTTGTGATGATCGGTCTGGAGGTTAACGGCAAACCTTTGACCCGGGCCTACAGCATCGCCAGTGCCAATTACGAGGAACAGCTGGAATTTTTGAGTATCAAGGTTCAGGATGGGCCTTTGACTTCGCGCCTGCAACATATCCAGGTGGGGGACCCTCTTCTGGTGAGTAAAAAACCTGTGGGTACTCTGGTGGTGCAGGACTTGCTGCCGGGAAAGCATGTCTACCTGTTTTCCACGGGTACGGGGTTAGCTCCGTTCATGAGCATCATCAAGGATCCGGAAACCTACGAGCGTTTCGATAAAGTCATTCTGGTGCATGGCGTGCGTCAGGTCTCTGAACTGGCCTATCGGGATTACATTCGGCACGACTTGCCCAATAACGAATATTTTGGCGAAGAGGTTCGCAACAAGCTCATCTACTATCCCACGGTGACCCGGGAAGAATTTGAAACCACCGGGCGTATCACCACCCTGATCGAGTCCGGGCAGCTGTTTAGCGACATTGGATTGCAGCCCCTAAACCCGGCCGTGGATCGGGCCATGATCTGCGGCAGTCCGGGCATGCTCAAAGATCTCTCCACCATCCTTAATGCACGGGGTTTCAAGATTTCCGACGGGGTGGGAGAGCCCGGCGATTACGTTATCGAGCGCGCCTTCGTAGAAAAATGACCCTGGGCTGGTTTGTTACCGGAACCGACACAGGGATTGGCAAGACCACCGTTTCCTGTTTGCTGCTGCAAAGCCTGTTTCATCGGGCGGGACTGAAATCGCTGGGAATGAAGCCCGTGGCCACGGGGGCGGTACTCCTGAGGGACCTCGGCGCCAGGGATCGGGCGGCCTCTGAAGCACTGGCTGCGCGCTGGCCCCAGTGGGCTTTGGCCTGTGGCGCACACTCGGTGCACGAAGATGTGCTCCATCTCCTATC
This sequence comes from Pseudomonadota bacterium, assembly GCA_021804345.1. GTDB lineage: Bacteria > Pseudomonadota > Gammaproteobacteria > Burkholderiales > Ferrovaceae > JAJZHV01. Next base: position 4,539 of record JAJZHV010000102.1, read on the forward strand.
CGGGTCCGGTGCCTTGCAAGCGTCTGTGCCCGGGGGGCTTACGCTGGCGGACATCAACCCCTATGGGTTCATGCCCGCCATTGCCCCCCATCTGGCTGCGCGTGCGTTGGGCGTGACCCTAGAGTTTACTCACATGGCCCAAGCCCTGGCACGTCTTCAGGCGCTGGCCGAGGTGGTGGTGGTGGAGGGTGCCGGGGGCTTCAGGGTTCCCTTGGGAGCCCCGGGGGCGGGGGAGATGGCCGATCTTTGTGGGTTTCTGCACTTGCCCCTGGTGCTGGTGGTGGGCATTCGTCTGGGATGTATCAATCATGCGCTGTTGACGCTGGAGTCTATCCAGGCACGGGGCCTGCTGCTCAGCGGTTGGATTGGAAACCTGCTGGAGCCGCGGCCAACGGCCTGGGCAGGCACCTTAGACACCTTGCGGGAGCGCTTGTCGGTGCCTTGCCTGGGGGTGGTACCCCCCCTGACTGGCGTGCAACTGGACGCGCTGTACGCCGGTGCCGCCCAGGAAGTGAAGC
>JAJZHV010000103.1 GCA_021804345.1 Pseudomonadota bacterium
CCTGATTAGCGCGGGCAAGATTCTGGGGCTGGTTCCCAAAACCTATATTCCCAATTACCGGGAATTTTACGAGGGGCGCCAGTTTTGCGGGGCGTCGCCCCTGAGCGCCAACACCACCGTTCAGTGGCCTGGTCAGGCGCCGATTCCCTTTGGCACCCGCCTGCTGTTTCGCGCCAGCAACTGTCCCCTACTAACTCTGGCCGTGGAAATTTGCGAAGACTTATGGGTGCCCATCCCGCCCTCCAGTCAAGCTGCCCTGGCCGGGGCCACGCTCCTGCTCAATCCCTCGGCCTCCAATGCCAGTATCGGCAAGGCCGGCTACCGGCAACAACTGGTGGCCAGCCAGTCGGCGCGCTGTCTGGCGGCTTACCTGTACAGTGCGGCCGGGGTGGGCGAATCCACCACCGATCTGGCCTGGGATGGCCATGGGCTGATTGCCGATCATGGGGACATCATGGCCCAAAGCCAGCGCTATCATACGGCCTCGCAATGGATCATGGCAGATATCGATTTGCTGCGCCTGCAGCAGGAACGTATGCGACAAAACACCTTTCAGGTCAATGCCCAGCATCATGCCCTACATTCCGGCCCCTGGCAGGAATTGGCCTTTGAATTGCCCCTCCCCGCGCGCGCCCTGCTGCCCTTGCTGGCCCCCCCGGCGCGCATGCCCTACGTGCCGCAGGCACCCCACCTGCGCGCTGAACGCTGCCAGGAGGTGTTCCAGATCCAGGTGCAGGGCTTAGCCGCACGGCTGCGCGCCACGGGGCTGAATCGTCTGGTGCTGGGCGTTTCTGGGGGGCTGGATTCCACCCACGCCTTGCTGGTCTGCCTGAAAGTGCTGGAACAATTGCAACTTCCTGCCAGCGCCCTGCTGGCCTATACCCTACCCGGCTTTGCCACCTCCCGGCACACCCTGGAGTTGGCACATACCCTGATGCGCAGCCTGGGTGTGGAACCCCGGGAAATCGATATCCGCCCCAGTTGCCGGCAAATGTTCCAAGACATCGGACATCCCTTTCATGCAGGGCAACCGCTGTATGACATCACCTTTGAAAACGTACAGGCCGGCGAGCGCACCAGCCATCTGTTCCGCCTAGCCAACCTGCACCAGGCCCTAGTGGTGGGCACCAGCGATTTGAGCGAACTAGCCTTGGGCTGGTCCACTTACGGGGTTGGGGATCATATGGCCCATTACCATATCAACGCCAGTGTGCCCAAAACCCTGATCCAGTACCTGATCACCTGGGTCAGGGATCAGGGAGAATTGGCCCCAGAGGCGCGCGCGGCACTCACCCAGGTGCTGCACAACGAGATTTCGCCCGAGCTGATTCCGGTGGCCGAGGGCCAAACCATGCAACGCTCAGAGGACACGGTGGGGCCCTATGTCCTGCAGGATTTCAACCTGTATCACCTGTTGCGCTTCGGTTATAGCCCCTATCGGGTAGGCTTTATGGCCTGGTGTGCCTGGGGAGGGGGTGCCTTGGAGCGCCCCGTGTATCCGTTGGCGGTGCTGCGCCACTGGTTGGGTGTGTTTGTGACCCGGTTTTTTCAACAGAGCCAGTTCAAGCGCAGCTGCATGGCCAACGCACCCAAGGTGGGTTCGGGCGGCTCGCTCTCGCCCCGGGGAGATTGGCGTGCCCCGGCAGATGGCAGTGCCGTCCCCTGGCAGGCCAGTGTGGAGCAGATTCCCGTGGACGAACCGCAGCAGGTCAGCGCCGCCACAGCGGCTGCGCCCCCCGGGCAGACCCATGCCCCCAGGGAAGCGGTGGGAGAGCAACCATGATTTCGCTGGTCTTTTGCACCCAGCGCCTGCTGTTTTGCCGCCAGGAACAACAGATTCAATGGCCCGATGCGCAGGCCCTGGGGGCCTTGAGCGCGCAGGGCCTGGTGCCCACCGAATTCCAGTTTACCCATCAGGGACGCACCTATGCAGTGCTGGAGGCGCCCCCGGAGGCTCTCCCCCCTGCGGGGTTCATCTTTCAATCCCTGCGAGCCCTGTTTGGCGCCCTGGATGAGGGCTTATTTGCCCAAATTAGCCGCGTGGCCCAACTATTGGAGTGGAATCGCACCCATCAGTATTGCGGGTGTTGCGGGCAAGCCACCGAACGGCAAGAAGCCCTGGCTCGGGTCTGCCCGCGCTGCGCACACAGTGCTTATCCGCGCATTTCCCCGGCCATCATGGCCCTAGTGATTCGCGATCAGGAGCTACTGCTGGCCCGTGGGCCCCACTTTCAGCCAGGCGTCTATAGCGCACTGGCGGGATTTTGCGAACCGGGCGAGTCCCTAGAGCAGGCCCTGCGGCGCGAGGTGCGCGAAGAGGTGGGCCTGGAGGTGGACAACCTGCGTTATTTTGGCAGCCAGTCCTGGCCCTTTCCCCATTCCCTGATGGTAGCCTTCACCTGTCAATTTGCCGCGGGCAGCTTGGTGCTGCAACCTGAGGAGATCGAGGACGCGCGCTGGTTTCCCAGCCACGCCCTGCCCGCTCTATCCCCGCCCATCAGCCTGGCGCGCAAACTGATCGACGCCACTGTGGCGGCCTTGCACACCCAACACCCATGAGCATCTTCGAAGCAGCCTTGCGCCAGATTCTGGACCCCGCCGGGCTGATCACGGACCCGGTGCTGTTGGCAGCCCATAACCGGGACTGGCGGGGACGCTATCAGGGCGGGGCGCAACTGCTGGCCATGCCGCAAAACACGGCACAGACCGCGGCTGTGCTGCGCTGCTGCCATGCGCATCGCGTGCCGGTAGTGCCCCAAGCGGGCAACACCAGTCTGTGTGGGGGCAGTGTGCCCCGGGCGCAGGGCCAAGAGCTGATTTTGAGCGTGGCACGCATGCAGCGCTGCCGCGCTCTGGATACTGCCAATGGCACCCTGACCTGCGAAGCCGGCATGCTTCTGGCCACCTTGCAACAGCAAGCGACCCAGGCGGGCTTGTTGTTCCCCCTGAGTATTGCCTCGGAGGGCAGCGCCCAGGTGGGGGGAATCATCTCCACCAATGCCGGCGGAACGGCCGTATTGCGCTACGGCAACATGCGCTCCCTGGTGTTGGGGCTGGAGGTGGTTTTGCCCGATGGCCAGATCTGGTGCGGATTGCGTGGTTTGCGCAAGGACAACACCGGCTATGATCTCAAGCAGTGGTTTATCGGTGCCGAGGGGACCTTGGGCGTCATCACCGCCGCCACGGTACGGCTGTTTCCGCAACCCCGATCCCATGCCACGGCCTGGGTGGCCCTGCCCGCGCCAGCGCAAGCCCTGGAGTTGCTGCGCTTGCTCCAGGACACCTGCGGTGAGCGCCTGTCCAGTTTTGAACTCATCTCCCAAAACGCACTGGATCTGGTGCTCAGGCATTTGCCCCAGACCCGTTCGCCCCTGTCTGCGCCAACCCCCTGGGCGGCCCTCATTCAACTGGATGATGTGGACCCGCAACCCTTAGAAGAGCGTCTGGTCCAGATTCTGGAGCAAGCCCTGGAACATCACTGGATCAGCGATGCCAGTGTGGCCCAGAGCCTGGCTCAGGCGCAGACCCTGTGGTTTTTGCGCGAGCAGATTTCCGAAGCCCAGCGCCTGGAGGGGGTGAGCATCAAGCACGACATCAGCGTGCCCGTCAGCCAGATTCCGACCTTCATTCAAGCCACCAGCGCCATCCTGGAGCAGCATTTTCCAGGGATTCGCCTGGTCTGTTTTGGCCATGTGGGCGACGGCAATCTGCATTTCAACCTTTCCAAACCAGATCGCCAGGAAAATTCCGCCTTCATCCATCAAACCGCCGCAGTCAATCGGATCGTGCATGATCAAGTGATGGCCCTGCATGGCAGCATCAGCGCCGAGCATGGGATCGGCCAGCTCAAAACCGGTGAATTGCAGCGCTACAAGGACCCCGTGGAACTGGCCTTGATGCGCCAAATGAAGCAGATGCTGGATCCGCTGGGGTTGATGAATCCCGGAAAGATTTTTGCCTAGCCTAACAGTACGCTGCGAATGGATTTGATGGCATCCCGCTTTTGAGCGGCCTGTTCAAAATCCAGATTAGCTGCAGCCTCCAGCATTTCCTTTTCCAATTGTTTGAGCAGTTGCCCCAACTGTTTTTCATTCAGATGTGCCACCTCTGGCTCCCCCGGTGATACTGCCGGCCTGTGGGTCAGTGGTTCGGGTTCGTAAATGCCCTCGATGAGCGATTTAATTTCCTTGTTAACGCCCCGGGGCGTAATACCCCGCTCCTCGTTCCAGTGGGTTTGCAAGGTGCGCCGGCGTTCGGTTTCCTGCATGGCTTGCGTCATGGAATCGGTCATTTTGTCGGCATATAAAATGGCCGTGCCATGAATATGTCGGGCGGCACGTCCAATGGTTTGAATCAGCGAACGCGCCGAACGCAGAAAACCCTCCTTGTCCGCATCCAGAATGGCCACCAGGGACACCTCGGGAATATCCAGTCCTTCGCGCAATAAATTGATGCCCACCAGAATATCGAACTGGCCCAGACGCAGGTCACGGATGATCTCCACGCGCTCCACCGTGTCCACGTCGGAGTGCAAATAGCGCACCTTCATGCCGTGTTCATCCAGATAGTCCGTCAAATCCTCGGCCATGCGCTTGGTCAGCGTGGTTACCAGCACCCGCTCCCCCTGGGCGATGCGCTCTTGCGCCGCACACAGCAAGTCATCCACCTGCGTGCGGGCCGGGCGCACCAGCAACACCGGGTCCACCAAACCCGTGGGGCGCACCAGTTGCTCCACCACCTGACCTGCATGCTGAGCCTCATAGGTGGAGGGTGTGGCAGAAATAAAAACCGTCTGGGGCATCATGCGTTCGAATTCATCAAAACGTAAGGGCCGGTTATCCAGAGCCGAGGGCAAGCGAAAGCCGTAATTGACCAGGTTTTCCTTACGCGAGCGATCCCCCTTGTACATCCCTCCGATTTGAGGAATAGTGACATGAGACTCGTCTAGAAACATCAGGGCGTTGGCGGGCAAATACTCGATCAGTGTGGGGGGAGGCTCACCGGCGGCACGA
>JAJZHV010000104.1 GCA_021804345.1 Pseudomonadota bacterium
TTGGCCGCCATGGTGCCAAAGGTGGCAATTTGCGACACACAATCAGGGCCGTATTTCTGACGCACATAATCGATGACTCGGTCGCGCCCGTCCTGGCAGAAATCCACGTCAAAGTCGGGCATGGAAACCCGCTCGGGATTGAGAAAACGTTCGAAGAGCAAGTCGTAGCGCAGGGGGTCCAGATCGGTAATGCCCAGACTGAAGGCCACCAGCGACCCGGCACCGGAGCCCCGTCCCGGCCCCACAGGGACACCATGGTGCCTGGCCCAGTTGATGAAGTCAGCCACGATGAGAAAATAGCCGGCAAATCCCATCTGGATGATGGTTTGGGTTTCGAAGTCCAGGCGCGCCAGATAGGTGCCCCGCTCGCGCTCGCGCAAGTCGGGATCGGGATATAGCCACTGCAGGCGCTGCTCCAGCCCCTTTTTGCTTTCCTGCACCATGAAATCATCTAGGCCCACGCCGGGGGGCGTAGGGAAATCGGGCAAGCGCGGCTTGCCCAGCGTCAACTCCAGATTGCAGCGTTTAGCAATCTGCACGGCGTTATGCAGGGCTTCCGGCACATCCGCAAAGAGCGAGCGCATTTCTTCCAAGGACTTGAAATACTGTTGCGCACTGAAGACGCGCGGCCGTTTAGCATCGGCCAGGAGTTGCCCCTGAGCAATACAGACCCGCGCCTCATGCGCCTTGAAATCCTCGGGCGCCATGAACTGGATGGGATGAGTGGCCACCACGGGAATATCCAGCTCGGCGGCCAACTGAATATGCTCGAACATCTGCGCATCGTGCCGGGCTTCTCCGGTGCGTTGCAATTCCAGGTAAAAGGCATCTCCCAGCAGGCGCTGCCACGCTTGGGCACGCGTGCGCGCCAGCGCCTCCTGGCCGTTGGCCAGGGCCTGACCCACATCCCCCTGGCTGGCCCCGGAAAGCACGATCAGCCCGTCCTTTTCCGCTTCCAGCCAGGAGCGCTCGATACAGGCCAGACCGCGCTGCTGCCCCTCGCGCCAAGCGCGCGACAGGAGCCGGCATAGGGCTAGATACCCGGCATGATTACGCACCAGCAGCAGCAGACGAAAGGGCTCGGCGCCCGTTGCCTGGTCACTGATCCGGACATCGCATCCCGCAATGGGTTTGAGACCTTTTTTACGCGCCTGCGTGTAAAACCGGATGAGACCAAAGAGATTACCCAAATCCGTGATGGCCAGGGCCCCCATGCGCATCGAGCAGGCTCGGTCGATGGCCTGCTCGATGCGCACGATGCCATCGGTGATGGACAATTCGGTGTGCAGACGTAAGTGGACGAAGGCGGGGTCAGAAGCAGTCACGATGCCAGAGCGTTATTGCAAAAACGCATTTTACCGTGAAACGGCCGGCTTCGATCACTCCCGTGTGTGCGCAGGGGGGTCTGTTGCCGGAGAACAGGCGCCCGGAGCTGCCTTGCGCCGTGCCGCAAAAAACGCCCGAAGCCGGGCGATACTGGCCTCGGCCTCCACCCCAGCGCAAATCTGGGCGTGGTGATTCAGGCCCGGATGCGCAAACAGGTTGACTACACTGCCACAGGCCCCTGTTTTAGCGTCGCTGGCGGCAAACACCACGCGTGCCACCCGGGCGTTGAAGATGGCCCCGGCGCACATCACACAGGGCTCGAGGGTGACATATAGGGTGCTGCCGGGCAGCCGGTAGTTGCCCTGTTGCCGGGCGGCATCGCGCAGGGCCAGGATTTCTGCGTGGGCGCTGGGGTCTAAGCGGGCAATGGGCCCGTTGGCGCCCTGCCCGATCAGGCGGTTGTGCATAACCAGCACCGCGCCCACGGGCACCTCGCCCCCTCGGGCGGCCTCATCCGCCAGCTGCAAGGCCGCCTGCATCCAGTAGCGATCCGCTTCGTCCCCAGTCATCCGCCGCTCCTCTTATCACTCCTGGCCCAGCAGCGCCCTGGCGGGCTACACCCCGTGGGTGTATGTGCTGCGCCGCCAGAGGCCGAAGGGATTTACTGTTGCCATGCACCGGCGCTTCGCGCTATTGTGTGACCTGTTGCACGCACCTTATCAGAAGGAATATTGGCGTCACAATGCCACTGAATTTCGTTATATGGGCGATCCTGGCCTGGCTGCTCATTGGCACCCTTGGCTTGATGGCCTTACGCCACCTCACACTGGTTGCCCGGGTTTTATTCCCCGCCGGCGCGCTGGTGGGATTGTGTTTGTTCGGGGCCGCTGCCCTGGCCCTGAATGACGCCCCGCAAACGCTCATACTGCCTCTGGGACTTCCCGGTTTGCCCTTTCATTGCCGTCTGGACGCCCTCTCCGCCTTTTTTTTGATGCTCATCGGGGCCTGCTCTGCGGGCATTTCGCTTTTTGCCGGAGGATATTTCCGCCAAGGCGAGGGCACCCCCCCCGGTTTGCTGTGTTTCGAGTTTCATCTGTTTTTGGCCAGCATGGCGCTGGTGGTCATTGCCGACGACGCCTACGCCTTCATGGTGTTTTGGGAGTGCATGGCGCTCTCTTCCTATTTTCTGGTCATCGCCAACCATCGTCTGGCAGAAATCCGCCGCGCTGGGTACTTATATCTGCTCATGGCCCATGTGGGTGCGGTGGGAATTCTACTGTGCTTTGGGGTGTTGCAGGCGCATACGGGGGATTATACGTTTCAAAACCTGCGCGCCCAACAGTTGCCGCCAGAGGCCGCATCCCTGGGGTTTTTGCTGGCCCTGTTCGGCTTTGGCACCAAGGCCGGTCTGGTGCCGCTGCATATCTGGCTGCCCGAAGCCCACCCGGCCGCGCCCTCTCCGGTTTCGGCCCTGATGAGCGGGGTGATGCTGAAAACCGCCCTGTACGGCCTGTTGCGCATCACCTTTGACGTGTTGCATCAGCCTCAATGGTGGTGGGGAGTGGTGCTGCTGGGCCTGGGGCTGGCCACAGCCCTGTTTGGCGTGGTGTATGCCGCCGTGCAGGTGGACATGAAGCGCCTGCTGGCCTACTCCTCAATAGAAAACATGGGGCTGTTGCTGGCGGGCACCGGACTGGCCGCCCTGTTTAGCGCCTATCACATGGCGCCCATGGCTGCCCTGGCCATGGGTGCCGTGCTGTATCACGCCTTCAGCCATGCCTGCTTCAAGAGTTTGCTGTTTCTGGCCACCGGGTCGGTGTTGCACGCCACCCATGAACGTAGCCTAGGCAAGTTGGGGGGGCTGATCCGCACCATGCCCTGGGTGGCCTGGCTTACCCTAATCGGGGCCCTAACCAGCGCTGGCCTGCCGCCCTTGGGCGGGTTCGTTTCCGAATGGCTGCTGCTGCAAAGCTTTCTGTTTACCCCTGGACTGCCCAACTCCTTCCTGAATATGCTGGTTCCGGTGCTGGCAGCCGTCATTGCCCTGGTGGCCGCTTTGGCAGGCTATACCATGGTGAAATTTTATGGCGTCATCTTTTTGGGGCAGCCCCGGGAAGAGAAACTGGCACAGGCCAAGGACGCGGGCTTGCTGGAGCGCCTGGGCATGTTGTGGTTGGTGGCGGGGTGCCTGGGCCTGGGGCTTTTTCCTGCGCCGCTGCTGGCTTTTACCCGCAATACCCTGCGCCTACTCACAGGCACGACTCTGGCTCCGAGCAGCGGGCAGGGCTTCTGGTTGCTGATTCCCGTGGCGCAACAAAGCGCCAGCTATGGGCCCATCATTTTTCTGCTGGGTGTGGTGGGCTGTTCGCTGCTGGCTTTTGTGCTGGTGCGCTGGTTGTATCACGGGCAACTGCGGCGCGCAGACCCCTGGGACTGTGGATTTGCAGCCCAGACCGCACGCATGCAGGATACTGCAGAGGGCTTTGGGCAACCCATCCGCCAGATCTTTGAGCCGTTTTTTACCCTGGAGCGCACGCTGCCCAGCGCCTTCGACCAAAGCCCCCACTATCAGGTCCGGATTGTTGATCCCTTCTGGCAATGGCTGTATCAACCGGTGGTGCACGTTCTGAACTTCTGTTCGCGCGCCGTGGGGCACTTGCAGCAAGGTCGTATTGCGCGCTACCTGCTGTACAGTTTTCTCACCCTGATCGCCGTCTTGCTGCTGGTGAAGCGATGAACCCACTGAGTCTGCTGGCACAACTGTTGGATATCCTGCTGGCCTTGCTGCTGGCCCCCCTGCTGACCGGCTGGGTCAATCAGTGGCGTGCCTGGCTGCAAAACAAACGGGCACCCTCCCTGCTGCAACCGTACTACACGCTGCACAAGCTGTTCCACAAGGAACTGATCCTAGCGCACCGGGCCTCTTCCCTGTACCGCATTGCCCCTTATCTTGTCTTTGGCTGCATGGTGCTGGCCAGCGCCATCATTCCCACCCTGTCCACCGACCTGCCCCTGTCGCCGGCCGCCGATGGCATAGCCCTGGTGGGGCTGTTTGCCTTGGCACGCGTGTTTCTTTCCCTGGCCGCCATGGACGTGGGAACCGCCTTTGGCACCTTCGGCGCACGGCGCGACATGTTGATCGGCTTTCTGGCCGAGCCCGCCCTGTTAATGGTGCTGTTTTCGGCCTCGCTCATTTCTCGGGCTACTTCCCTCAGTACCATCGTGGAAGGCCTGTCCCATCAAACCCTGGTCATTCATCCCAGCTTGGCCTTTGCCGGCGTGGCCTTTACCCTGGTGTCCCTGGCTGAAAACGCCCGCATCCCGGTGGATAATCCCGCCACCCACCTAGAGCTGACCATGATTCATGAGTCCTTGATCTTGGAATACTCCGGACGCCATCTGGCCCTGTTTGAATGGGCTGCCAGCCTGAAGCTGTTTGCCTACTCCGGCATGGGGTTATCCCTGTTCTTTCCCTGGGGCATTGCCACTGCGCAAACCCCGGCCCTGCTGTTGCTGGCCCTGCCCCTGTTGGTCTTCAAACTGGCCGTGGGTGGCGCCCTGCTGGCCCTGCTGGAAACCTTCAGCGCTAAAATGCGCATCTTCCGGGTGCCGGAATTTCTGGCCACGGCCTTTTTGCTGGCGGTCATCGGCATGCTGATCACCCTGCTTCTTACCCCC
>JAJZHV010000105.1 GCA_021804345.1 Pseudomonadota bacterium
ATCCTCTCTCTTACACGCGCGCGCCGCAAGCCCTAACTCCGTTAGTCGCGGTGCGCGCTAGCCGGATAAATGGCGCCCAAGGGCACCCGGTGCCGCGCTCCAGTCACTGCCGGCAAGTTTCCTGCTCGGCCTTGCAGGAGTTCCCGCGCCAGCCAGGCAAAGGCCACTGCTTCCACCCATCGCGGGGATAACCCCAGATCCTCGGTGCTGCGAACTTGTGCCCGAGGCAGCAGGGCCTGCAATCGAGCCAGCAAGGCTGTGTTGTACACGCCACCGCCACAGACCCATAGCTGAAAGGGCGGCAGCGCCTCCTGCAAGAGTGCTTGGGCAATGGATTGAGCACTCAGCTCCAGCAGGGTGGCTTGCACATCCTGCGGGCTGGGATAAGATCCAGGCCCTGCAGAGGGATGTTCCCAAGCGCTCAGGTGCGCCTGTAGCCAAGATACATTGAAGCTGTCGCGTCCGGCGCTTTTGGGTCCGCTCTGTGCAAAAAAAGGATGGTCCAGTAAGCGCTTCAGTAATTCCTGTTGCACCTGGCCACTCTGAGCCCAGGCACCCTGGTCATCGTAGGGCTGACCAAGGTGCTGCTGAGCCCAGGCATCCAGGAGCAGGTTTCCCGGACCCGTATCGTAGCCCCAGGTGGGCTGGCCCGGGACCAGCAGGGTCACATTGGCAATTCCGCCAAGATTCAGGATGACGCGGGTTTCTGTGGCACTACGAAACAGCGTGTCGTGAAAGGCAGGCACCAGTGGAGCACCCTGCCCGCCCGCTGCCACATCCCGGCTGCGAAAGTCGGTCACAACGGTCACCCCGGTCAATTCCGCCAGCAAGGCGCCCTGATGCAGTTGCACGGTGTAACCCAGATCGGGGCGATGCCGCACGGTTTGCCCATGAGCCCCCAGAGCCTGCACCTGATGAGGCAGCAAGCCCACCTGTTGCAGGCATTCCTGCGCAGCCTGATGATAGCACTGCATGAGCTGCTGGGCGGCTAGCGCTGCCCGGTGCAGTTCATCCTTGCCTTGCGGTTGATTGAGTGCCAGTAATTCTTGGCGCAGCCCAGGGGGGAGTGCAATACTGCAGTAGGCTCGCAACTGTGGTCGCGCTGCAGAAAAGTGGACCAGACAGGCATCCACGGCATCAAGGCTGGTGCCGCTCATGATGCCGCCATACCACTCCATGAATTATTCGAAATGGGCCACGGAGGCGCCACGAATCGCGTCCAATTGCTTGATCAGGGGCGCTGTTGCGGTCAGGAACTGGGTTTTGCCCCGGCCGGACAGACTGGCACTGGCATAACGGGGCACGTCTGGCCCCTGAGGATCGTGCTGCACACCATCGATTTTGAATTCGTAGTGTAAATGAGGTCCAGTCGCTAGGCCAGTCATCCCCACAAAACCGATGACGTCTCCCTGGCGCACATGGGCTCCGGTGCGCAAACCCACGGCGAAGGCCGACAGATGACCATAGACGGTACTGATGTCATTGCTATGGCGCAATTCAATGACATTACCGTACCCATTTCGCCAGCCGGAAAAGGCTACAGTGGCATTGGCCACCGATACGATCGGTGTCCCCATGGGGGCACCCAGATCGATTCCCTTATGGGCACGCCAAGTTTTCAGGATGGGGTGAAAGCGCTCGGCCTTGAAACCGGAGGTGACCCGAGAAAATTCGATGGGGGAACGCAAGAAGGAAGCCCTAGCCCCTTTGCCATCTTGAGTGTAGTAATCCCCTCCCTCTGGACCGTCAAAGTAGACGCGGCGAATCACCACCCCCTTGTTGACAAATTCTGCCGCCAAAATCTTGCCGGACTGGATTTGATCGAAGTCATCCTGAGTGGCTTCGTACACCACCGAGAACGTATCGCCCGAGCGCAGATCATTGTGAAAATCGATGTCCGTAGAGAACAGGCGGCTTAACTGATGCGTGACGCCGTCAGGAATTCCTGCCGCATCCGCTGCCGCAAACAGGGAACTGTGAATAGTGGCAGAGGCCTGTACGACCCGGTGCAGGCTACCCACGGCCACTTCACTGGCCTGGAATTGATCTCCCTGTCGCGTGATCAGTAGCGTCTTTCCTGGAGCTTGGGGAAAACGCAAGGAAACCAAGTCACCATTATTGCGCCGCTGAATGCGCAGGGGTTTGCCTGGAGACATCTGCTGATAAATGACCCGCGCCGTGGGATTGGTACGAATAAAATCCAGAGCCCCCTGATCAGACACCCCCATACGAAAGAGCAGTGCAGCCAGCGTATCGCCAGCGCGCACCTGATCCTGCTGGGTGTAGATTCCAGGTGTGGCCGTGGGCATGAGCCCACGCTGCGTGATGTCCTCGATGACTGGGGCGACCGGCACCAGACGGGTAGAGGTGCCGGGCGTGATTCCAAAAGCCGTAGCCACACCAAACACCATCATCAGCACGGTGGCCACCATACCGCTCAAGCGGGAATCGGAAGCCTTGACGTGGGATTTTTGCGTTAAAATCCATTGGTTGAGCGCTTGCGCGCAAAGTTTGAGTAATTTCATCCGGACGAGTCTACCAGAAACTGGGGTTAATCACAATTTTCCATGCACAATAAAAAAGTCAATCGAATCAGAATCATTGGTCTTTCCCGCGGGTTTTTTTCAGGCACTCCCACACCATGAGGGGCGCTCAAACCTGGCAGGAAATCCGCCGCGGTACCGAAGAAATTCTACCCGAGGCCGAGTTGATCGATCGCTTGAATAGCGGCACTGCGCTGCGGGTTAAAGCGGGTTTTGATCCCACCGCCCCAGACCTGCACCTGGGCCATACCGTATTGCTCAACAAGCTGCGCACCATGCAAGAACTGGGCCATGAGGTCATTTTTTTGATCGGCGATTTCACCGCACTCATTGGCGACCCGACCGGGCGCAATGCCACCCGGCCGCCCCTGACGCCGGAGCAAATCCAGGCCAACGCCACCACCTACCAAAACCAAGTCTTCAAAATCCTGGACCCGCAGCGCACCACCGTGGCCTTCAATTCCACCTGGATGCACGCTTTGGGGGCGGCCGGCCTGATTCGTCTGGCGGCCAGCCATACCGTGGCCCGCATGCTGGAACGCGATGATTTCGCTAAACGCTATCGCCTAGAGCAGCCCATCGCGCTTCATGAATTTCTTTACCCTCTCGTACAAGGATATGATTCCGTTGCCTTGAAGGCGGATCTGGAGTTGGGGGGCACCGACCAGAAATTCAATCTGCTCATGGGGCGGGAACTGCAAAAGCAATATGGCTTGCGTCCGCAATGCATTCTAACCATGCCGCTACTGGAAGGGACCGATGGCGTGCACAAGATGTCCAAGTCCATGAACAACTATATCGGGATCCAGGAGTCTGCACAGGAACAATTCGGCAAGCTCATGTCTATTTCCGACACCCTGATGTGGCGTTATCTAGAGCTCCTGTCCTTCCAGCCCTTGGCCACTCTCGAAACCTGGCAACGGGAAGTGGCGCAGGGCAAAAACCCCCGCGACATCAAGGTTGCTCTCGCGCTCGAGATCGTCTCCCGATTTCATGGTTCCGTGGCCGCAGAAGCGGCTCTGGCCGATTTTGAAGCCCGCTTTCGGTCTCATGCCCTACCTGAACACATGCCAGAAGTCACCCTGACGGCCCCCTCCAGCACCGGCTTGCCCATCGCGCAAGCCCTGAAACTAACCGGCTTGACCGCCACCACCTCGGAGGCGCTGCGCCTGATCGAGGGCAAAGGCATCCGCCTCAACGGAGAAACCGTCAGCGACAAACAGCTGTTGCTTGAGGTAGGTACTCCACTGGTGCTGCAAGTGGGAAAACGAAAGTTTGCACGCCTTCACATCCAGCCCCCGGAATGAATCCCGTTGCGATCAGCCCATTGCCCGCCCTGCGCCTTGACGCTCAGGGTCGAGCCCAGGTAGATGTACGCCAGGTTGTGGGCTTGGCCCTGCCGTTGTTTGTCAATAGCAGCGTTCAAATGGTGCTCAATCTCACCGACACCTGGTTTATCGGCAAGCTCTCCACCAACGCGATGGCCGCCATGGGGGCCTGCTATTACCTCATCTTTGTTTTCTTTTTGCTGTTGGGAGGCGTGGGGATGGGCGTGCAAACCCTGGTGGCCCAACACTTTGGAGCCGGACGCAAGCGGGCTGCCGCCCAGGCCACCTGGAGTGGAATTTGGGGGGCCTTGCTGACTACGCCGCTATTTTTGCTGGCCGCCTGGTACGGGCCCCTATTGCTGGCGCAGTTTGGACTCAAGCCCGAAGTCCTGGTTTTGGCCCAGGGATTTTGGATGCCACGCATGTTGGGTGGCTCTGTGTCGGCCTTGCTGTTTTCCCTGAGCTCGTTCTTCAACGGCATCGGACAGCCCCGCTACACGCTGTGGATTATGCTCCTGGTGGCTGTGGGTAATGCTCTGCTCAATCCCTTGTTCATCTTTCACTGGGGATTTGGCATGGCTGGAGCCGCCATCGCCAGCAGTCTGGCATTACTGTTAGGCGCGCTGGCCGGACTGTATGTATTTTTAGGAAAACGTTTTCAACCCGAGTTTGACACCCGCCACACTTGGCTCCCCGACAGTCAGGGCGTGCGCCAGGTCTTCGCCCTCGGTATCCCCACGGGTCTGTTTCCGGCCATGGATGTGATTGGACTGGCTCTTTTCCAAATGATGCAAGTTCAACTGAGCGCCATCGATGGTGCTGCCACACAAATCGTCATGATGCTCACCTCAGTATCCTATATGCCGGCCATCGGCATTGCCCTCACGGGCACGACATTGGTCGGTCAATCCATTGGCGCCGGAGACAAGGCCTGGGCCATTCGCTGTGCCCGCGTCATCATGAGGCTGGCCATGCTGTACATGAGTGTGGTGGGAATTGGACTGGCCTTGGCCGGTCCCTGGTTGATGCCCAGTTTTGCCTCTCCCCAGGACCCACAGTCCCGGGCCGTGATCCAACTGGGCTGCGATTTACTGTGGATTGCTGCAGGC
>JAJZHV010000106.1 GCA_021804345.1 Pseudomonadota bacterium
TGGGAGCGCCATGCCGGCCAACCCCGGCGTAAATCCGGCACTGACGATCACAGCGTTGGCCGAATACGCGATGGCACACATTCCACCAGCCGCCACCTAGGCATAGCAACAAGCTGGCACGCAGACCCACCACGTATTCGGAATGGCGGCTTCATTGCCGCCGCAGGCGGACGCCGCGAAGTGTTTTTCGGGTGGATGCACATGATGACGTCCTCCCGGTGGCATGGGGGGCCTTTGAACGTCGTTGATCACGCGATGTGTCTGGGGGCGCTGACGGGCTCGCCGTCGTTTCTTTCGACCTGTTTGGTGCGACGTAGCGGTCGGCCTTTCGAGCCCTTGAAGTGACTCGTCAGACGGGTGAGACGTTTTAACGATGGCATCGGTTGACCATGCCGCTGCCTGCGCGGATGTTGTTGGCTGTTGCTGGTCTCGGGCAGACGTCGATGGACGCAAAACATTGACTAGGATGTCCCGCTGGTACAATATGTGGTCTCATCCTGAGGAGCGAACAGGATAAATCCGTTGTCAATCAATGGGTTGGCTGATTGGAAATGTTCCCTTCACCCGCTCCAGTGCATCATTCCCGGAATTTCCAGGAAACCCAAAAAAACCTTGCATGTCTTTGTCTTGCAACGAAATTTATGCCTTTTACCCGCCATCGGCGGCGAGCACACCTTCTACGCGGACCACAAGAACTGCTGGCCCACAGCGCAGCCAGTGCGAAGCGGGGCGAGAGGTCTCTCGCCAAACTGGAGCCACGGAATTTGAAGCACTTTGCAGACACCATCATCCAGTGGCAAAAACAGCACGGACGCCATGATCTGCCGTGGCAACAGACCCGCGATCCATATACCCGCTGGGTCTCCGAGGTCATGTTGCAGCAGACCCAAGTCGCCCATGTCATCCCTTATTATTTGCGCTTCATGGCCCTGTTTCCCACTGTCACCGCATTGGCTGATGCTCCTATAGAAGAAGTACTCAAGGTTTGGGCTGGGCTAGGGTACTATGCCCGCGCACGTCATTTATATCGCGCCGCACAATGGGTCTGTTTGCATCACCAGGGGGTTGTTCCCACCGACCCCGCTCTCCTGCTCCAACTTCCAGGCATCGGTCGCTCCACTGCTGCCGCCATCGCCACCTTTTGTGGTGAACCCCCCCATGCCATCCTGGATGGCAATGTCAAACGGCTCTTGTCGCGCGTTTTTGCCATCGCAGGGTCACCTTCCTCCAGTGCTGTACAACGACAGTTGTGGGAATTGGCCGAGAGTCTTTTACCGATCCAGCAAGGTGCTGCCTATATTCAGGGTCTGATGGATCTGGGTGCCACCCTATGCACCGCCCGTCGCCCCCTGTGCAACGCCTGTCCACTGCAAAGGACCTGCCAGGCCAATCAACTCGGCCAACAGGCGCATTTTCCTACTGCTCGGTCACGCCCCAAACTAGCGCAAAAGTTTACCCGGATGCTCTTGCTGCAGACTCCTGAGGGAAAATTTTTAGTAGAAAAGAGGCCTTCCAGCGGTCTGTGGGGAGGGCTCTGGTGTTTTCCCCAACTGGACCCCGTGCAGGACCCTGTACAGCAGTCACAGGAAAAATGGGGCCTGTTCACCCGTAGGGGGGATCAACTCGCAACGCTACGCCATACGTTTACGCATTTTCATCTGGACATCGAACCGCACTTGTTGCACGTGGATCTAGTGCGCTCTGCGCCTGTACCTTGTACTGACGCCTTTAATTGGTTTACCTTACAACAATTGCAAAGCGAAGCAACTCCGGTGGCGGTGCGTAAACTGGTCCGACAGTTGCAAAAGCATCCGGCTTGCGCACTCTCTAGCGGCGAATCACCCATGAATTCAACTTTTTCCTTGTCCCTCGGCAACCTGTAGATGGAAGATTCTGCGGCGTCCTCCCAGCATCGCCGTCCTCTGCCCTCAGGTGGCAAGCACCCTCGACTTTCTGCCTGGTGGCGCTTGATGCGACTGGACAAACCAATCGGTACGCTTTTGCTTCTATGGCCCACTCTGTGGGCCCTCTGGCTTGCCAGCGCCGGACATCCCAGTTGGTCTAACCTGCTGGTTTTCGGCCTTGGCACACTGTTGATGCGCTCGGCGGGTTGCATCATGAACGACTTGGCCGACCGCTCGCTGGACCGGCATGTCAAACGGACCTGTCAGCGACCTCTGACAACAGGGGAAGTGGGTGTGAAAGAAGCTCTGTTGCTGGCTGGTGGCGTTAGTTTGATGGCGTTTATCCTAGTGCTGACTCGTAACCAACTCACCCTATTGCTGTCCTTGCCCGCCCTGTTTTTGGCGGCCAGTTATCCATTGACCAAGCGGTTTTTCCCGATGCCACAAGCCTATCTCGGCATCGCTTTCGGGTTTGGAATTCCCATGGCCTTTGCGGCCGAAACCGGCCAAGTTCCCGGGTTGGCTTGGCTTTTGTTATGTGCCAATATCCTGTGGACCATCGCTTACGACACGGAATACGCCATGGTGGACCGCGACGACGATATCCGCCTGGGCATTCATTCCTCAGCCTTGTTATTCGGCACCTGGGAAGTACGCGCCATCATGATCTGCTACGCGCTGGCTCTGTTGCTGTTATTTCTTGTTGGAGTAGAAGCCCGTTTGGAGTGGCCCTTCAAGGGGGGGCTGGCCGTTGCGACCTTGATCACTCTATACCACTATCGGTTGATCAAAACGCGTTCCCGGGAACAATGCTTCAAGGCTTTCTTGCACAACAACTGGTTTGGGGCCGCGATCTTTGCCGGCATTTTCCTGAACGATCTGCTCCTCGGAGCGGGCTAATCCATTGGAAGTCGGGCACGCCGGCTGGCAGAGCGCCAGTCAGCCCGCCTTCAGAAACCGTACTTCAAACCAATGGAAAGTAAATCCACACCGGCGTCACCATTGATCCGGTTGTACTTGAGCTGATAACGATCCCACCCGCCCTGAAAGTGCAGGCTGCGCGTCACGTCGTACTTTAAACCCAGACCCATGCGGGTATAGGAAAAAGCATCCGATAATCCTTCATTCCAGCTGCTCAGGGTAGGATCGCCTTCGGCACGCGTGCTGGATAATTTTCCGACCAGCCCGAAGCGATTACTCAAGGGCAACAGACCCGCACCACCCAGGGAAAGACTGCGCGGTGCTAGAATAAAGTCCTTGGAAGAAAGCACTCCGTTCTGTTGGCTAGAGCGCCACAGGCTACCCGTGTCAGACATCAGGCTGCCTGTGTCAGACATCAGGTTGGAGTCGAAGAGCGGTGTGTAAGTAGGCGCATTGATCCCGGAAAACCACCCTTGATCTCCCGCCTGAGCCCCTTGGGCGCAGGCTAGGATCAGCACCGACAGGGCGAAGTGGATGTGCGGTTTGTGTTGGCGCTTCAAGGTTGCGTCCTCTCTAAAACTAAGGTGAATATCCCACGAATAGCATTCTATCCGCAACCCGATTTTTCTTCAATAGGCACAACCCAGTCCCTAAGAGCCCCCCTCATGGCTGTTCTGCAATCCACCGCAGCAAGGCTTCCTGCGCCGCCCCAGAGGCGTTTGCCCGCGCATCATTGACCATGAAGACTAGGCTGACCCATTGCCCCTTGGCATTCAATCCATACCCTGCCAAGGCACTGACGTTCTGAATCGATCCGGTCTTCAGACGAAAACGTCGCATCAGGTCCGGAGCGTTAAAACGGTGCAGCACGGTCCCCTCTTCACCGGCCCAAGCGAGAGAAGCCATGAATTCAGCTTGTAGCGGATTTTGCATGGCATCCTGCAGCAATTGATTCAGATGTGCTGGAGTCAGCTGTTCCTGGCGCGAAAGCCCGGAACCGTTTTCCAGTACCAGTTCTGGAAAATTCATTCCCCGCATCCCCAGCAAGCGCTTCACTTCCTGGTTCGCCTGTACCGGTGTCAACTCCATCGACGGGGCCTCACGATCTCCGAGCTCCAAGAACAGGGTACGCGCCATGAGATTGTTGCTATCCTTATTGACCCACCCGATTTGGGTCGCAAGCGCGGAAGACCGGGTCTCTTCGAGTTGGGGAAGATCGGCGGGTATCTTTCCCCAAACCACATGCCCGGTAAATGCACCCCCCAATTCGTGCCATGCGGCTCGAAACAAGGCATCGACCCAGGAGAGATCATCCAGCACACGCAAGGGCAAGACCTTTTCCTGACATTGGAGAGATAGTCGACCCTCCAGCAAAATACGGGCACTCTTGCCCTCCTCCTGGACCTGTAGGGACAGATCCTTCTTCCAGTCCCCCGGGCAGGGTCCGGGGTCTCCCACAACGCGCGTGATCAGGCTCACCTCGGGTAGATGAATCTCAGGATACACAGTGATTTGATCTGCCATCGGCTTCACATGCAAAAGCATCGTCCTGTTAGCCAGATCCAGGGGGCTGGGAAGGGCGTTATAGGCGCGATAACCCAGACCATCGAAAGCCCCTGGATCTGGATTTGCCGTTGCGAAGGCCGGCCCTTGAATCACGACGTCCCCCCGAATCTCCCGCACGCCCTGGTTGCGCAACTGACGCCACAACTGCTGCCAGCGCTCGAAAGACAAGGAAGGATCACCCTCCGACTGGACGTATAGATTGCCAGACACTACGCCCCCTCTGGGGGGTTGACCCCAGATTCGGGTTACCCAGGTTTTAGTCGGGCCCCATTTCAGCAATGCAGAGTAGGTTGTCACCAACTTCATCAAAGAAGCCGGCAAACGGGGAACCTGTTCATTCCACCCGATTCGCGGCGACTGTTCACCAACCACCTGGACCATGACTGAAACCCCTGACAGGGGAATCTGGGCTTGAGCCAAGGCTTGTTTGACGCTTGCTGGAAGTCCGTCCGGGGTTTCCCGGGCAATCCCAGAGCCGCCCACGCCCAACAGGAGCAGGAGGCCGAACCAATACTTTTTTTTATCACGCATCGC
>JAJZHV010000107.1 GCA_021804345.1 Pseudomonadota bacterium
TTGAGGCGGGGAAAATTTCAGCCGGATGCCCCGCCGATCTGTGCATTTTTGATCCTGAACGCGAATGGCAGGTCACGCCTCTTGCCCTCAAAAGCCAGGGGAAAAATACTCCGTTTCTCAATCTGCACCTCATTGGCAAGGTCACGCATACTCTGGTGGGAGGCTTCCCCATCTATGAGGATGCCCGTGCCTAGAGCAACGCCCTCCCGACAAAAGTTGGGCCGCGGGACGTGGCTTTGTCCTTCCTGCACCGGCGTCACCGTCACCAACGCTCCTCTTCTTTTCAGGATACCATGAATCCGTTACTCGACTTTTCCGGTTTGCCCCAATTTTCACGCATTCGGCCCGAACAGATCACCCCTGCCATCGACCAGTTGCTGGCGGATAATCAGGCCGTTTTGACTCAGGTGTCTCTTCAAGCCGCTCATCCCACCTGGGAAAATTTCGTTCAGCCCCTGGAAGACGCAAACGAGCGTTTGTCTCGTGCCTGGGGGCAGGTAGCGCACCTCAACAGTGTCGTTAACACCCCGGAACTGCGTGACGCCTATAACAGTAATCTGCCTCGTATCACTCAATATTGGGGCGCATTGTCCCAGAACGAAGGGCTTTATCAAGGCTATAAACAGTTGTTTCACTCTCCAGAATACAAGCAATTGTCGCAAGCTCGGCAACGCATCATTCAAAACGAGTTGAGGGATTTTCGACTGGGTGGTGCCGAATTGCCCACTGCACAAAAACAGCGATTCCTGCATATCCAAGAAGCCCTTGCAGCCGCAGGCGCACGATTCGAGCAAAATTTGCTGGACACCACCAACAGCTTCTCTCATCTGATACAAGACGAAAGCCAATTATGGGGCCTTCCGGAAGAGGTCGTCGCCGCCGCCAAAGAGGCCGCCGAAGCCACTGGTGATCCGGGGTGGAAGCTGACCCTACACGCCCCTTGCTATATCCCTGTATTGCAATATGCACAGAACAGGGAGTTGCGCCAGCTCATGTACCGGCACTATGCCACTCGCGCTTCGGAACAGGGCAATCCAGAATGGGATAATACGCCCCTGATCAAACAACTGCTGGATCTGCGCGCGGAGCAGGCTGCCCTGCTCGGGTTCAACAATTTCTCGGAATTATCCCTCGAGCCCAAAATGGCAGAATCGCCCCTGGCTGTTCTCACGTTTTTACGGGATCTGGCCGCACGAGCCAAACCTTTTGCTTGGCGTGACTGGGAAGAACTGCAAACTTTTGCGCGTGAACAACTGGATCTGAGCCCCCTGGAGCCCTGGGATGTGACATGGGCCTCCGAAAAACTCAGGGTGGCGCGTTACGCGTTCTCGGATCTGGAAGTAAAGCGCTACTTTCCCGAGCCACGTGTGCTGGAAGGGCTGTTTCGGCTGATTGGGCAACTCTACAATCTGGAAGTCATCCCTATGCAGGCCCCCGTATGGCATCCTGAGGTGCGTTTTTTTGCCTTGCGTGACCCAAACGGGCAAATCATTGGACAATTCTACCTGGATTTATACGCGCGTCAGGGCAAACGCGGTGGCGCCTGGATGGACGACGCCATCACGCGGCGCCGTCATGCCACCGGAATCCAGACCCCCGTGGCTTATCTGACCTGCAATTTTTCTCACCCCCTGGGGGACAAACCGGCCACTTTCACCCATGATGAAGTCATCACCCTGTTTCATGAATTCGGGCATGGATTGCATCATTTACTCACCCAGATGGAAGATCTTTCCATTTCAGGGATCAACGGTGTGGAATGGGATGCTGTAGAGTTGCCCAGCCAGTTCATGGAAAACTACTGCTGGGAGTGGGGTGTCCTCTCGCAAATGAGCGCTCATGTGGAGACAGGAGAACCGCTACCACGAGCCTTGTTCGACCGCCTGTTGGCTGCCCGACATTTTCAAAGCGGGATGCAAACCGTTCGTCAAATCGAGTTTGCCCTTTTTGACATGCAACTTCATATGGGGCTGCCAGCAGACATGGATCCCTTGATGTTGCTGCAACAAATTCGCGCCGAAGTGGCCGTGATCCAGCCTCCCCAGTGGCATCGCTTTCCCAACAGTTTTTCCCATATTTTTGCCGGTGGCTATGCGGCAGGCTATTACAGTTACAAGTGGGCTGAAGTGCTCTCCGCCGACGCCTATGCGTTGTTTGAAGAGCGCGGCATTTTGGACACCCAGACCGGGGAGCGTTTTCGACAGGAGATTTTGGCGCGAGGCGGTAGCCGGCCAGCATTAGAGTCTTACGTGGCCTTCCGCGGGCGCAAACCAACCTTGGATGCCTTATTGCGTCATCATGGCATGGATTCCACACCACTCAGCGCATCTCTAACGCCTCTCCCGCCCGAATGAAGTGAAATGTGCGCGTCAGGGTAATGAGGTCTGCATGCTCCCGCATTGCATCGGTAAACGGTTGAAACGGTGCAGCCATCTGGACAATGTGCTGTGCGGCGACGTCCAAAGCCTCGATTCCGGAGCTTTGGCGCACTTCCAGTAAGGCGATCGACCCATCCTGATGCAACGTCACAGTCAAACGGACATCCCCCTGGAGTTCACGACCATTCACGGGTGCGGGGTAGTTTAAGGCCCCCACGCGTTCTACTTTCTGCCGCCAGGCTTCAGCGTATGGCCCAAAAACCAGATCGTGCGTCTGGGCAGAAAGTGCCTGTACCCGCTTGCCCGCAAAGGGATCCACCACCTGCGCGCGCGCCATCATCAGACTGCGCCCCAGCAAGTCCTGGTCCTGGTCCTGGTCCTGCTCCCGGGGGGAGGGTTCTGGAGTGGGCTGATGTGCCGACTTTTCCACTTTGGACAACTCGCCGCCACGGACAGAAAGCGTTTCCCCTGCGGGACTCAGGATAGCGCCTTCAGCCCGATCGACCCTCCCCTTGGTTGAAAAGGAATCCCGCGCGACTCCTTCCCGATCGATATTCACCTCAAGTTCTGGCAAGACTGGACGGCTTGAATCAGCAATATCCGACCCAAACCCTGAAAACCGAGAGAGCAGAAACCCATGGACTACCATGGAGAGCAGCAAGGCACCATACCATCGCCGGGCTGAAGCGCTCATTTCAGATGACAGGGTACACTCAAATCCCATAAATTGGGATGTCCCAGGGTAACGCTCACCTGCGATCCAGGGGGCAGGGTGTTTGCCCCCATCACCTTCAGTACCAAAGGCAAACCATCCAGACGACCCACCCCTTCTCGCATCAAGGTTGCCGTGGTTTCCTGCACGTCTTCCTGCATTATCCAGCGCAAACACCAATAGCGTTCCATCTGACGCTGAAATTCATTGTAGGCCTCATACGCCAATTCGAAGTGCCGTGCGATATCCAACAAGGGAGCCTCCTGGGCAAAAACCGGGGGTTCCTGTCTGGACAACTGGATGAGTTGCCATTGGTTGATCAAATCCACGTACCGTCGCAAGGGTGAAGTAGACCAAGCATATTGGGCTACACCCAGGCCCTGATGCGGCGCTGGTCGAACGCTCATGCTGGTCTTACCGTTGGTTTGGGTACGGAACAGGGCCGGCCATTGGGCCTGAGCCAAACAGTAGCCCCAATAGGTATTGGCTTCAATCATCATTTCCGCCACCAGAGTATCCAGGGGAGAGCCACGCGGACGCGGCGTGATCTGGATTCGATCCGCCTCAATCTGAAAGCTGAAATCTTGATACTGTGGAGCAGGACGCTCTCCAACACCTCGTTGCTGGGCCATTTTCTGTGCCAATTGCCACAGCACATGCAGTGCCTGGGCATGCGGTTGGGCCGCTGAGTATGGTTCGGTCGGGGGTTCTGCCTGCGGCGTAAACCAGGTCTCTACTTCATGCAGGCGTAAATTCTGATGCACCTGTACTCGTTGCAGACTGGTTTGCCGCTGCACGATGGCATGATCTGATTTCCGCACAGTCAACCAGAGTGACAAGGCAGGAACCGTCTTCCCCTGCTGCAAGGTAAAAGTCTCGATCACATGATCCGGCAGCATGGGGATCTTATGCCCAGGCATATAGACCGTGGAAAGCCGAGTCTGCAAATTTTCATCTAAGGTAGACCCATGGCTTATACCTAAAGCCGGTGCAGCGATGTGAATACCCACTAACCAATGCCCGGAATCCGCCTCCGACACACTAAAGGCGTCGTCAATTTCCGTCGTGGAGGCGTCATCAATACTAAACACCGGGTCTCGAGCCAGCGGCAACAGGACCCCTGGATCCATCAGTGGAAAATGGGTCTGTGCCGGCCAGGGGCCAAAGTATTCAAATTGAAAACGACCCTCATGCCAGTCACGCGCGCCCTGCAATACACCACAATGTTCCAGCACCTGCGCCGAAGAACAGTGCAACATCGCAGCCGCAGCCTCCAGGGTTTTGTAAGCCAGAGAATTCTTGTCCGGAGCATAAATCAACTGGGGCATTGTGGTGCGTATCCAGTCCGGACACACCCCCTGGCGAAGGGCAAGGAGTGCTTCTTCCTTCTGGAGTTCCTGCTGCCGTTTACGTTCTAGGCCAATCAAGGCCGCTTTCAGATTAGCTTCAGTGGCTGGGCGAAATCGTCCTTTCCCCTTGCGGTAAAAATATAAGGGGGCCTCATACAGACAAAACAGAACGGCCCCCTGATCCAGGGGCCCTGCCTGTGCCCCCATATAGGTATGCGCCAAATCCTCAAAGCCCACTTCCTGATCAGGGGTGCAGGTCGTCCAGAGCAATTCCACATCGATCTCCCGAGATAGCGCCTGCGCCTGCTGCATGAATGCGGTGGGAGCGGGTGCAACAAAGCGGATCAAAACGGCAGCGCTCTTGATTTTGCTGCGTTTACCTTGGGCGTTTTCCACCTGAAGCGTGGACTCGCTCGCGCTCAAAATCGATCCCGTCTTTACATCTCCGCCTTCTTCATACAACACGTACATCAAG
>JAJZHV010000108.1 GCA_021804345.1 Pseudomonadota bacterium
TATAACCATACGATTTTGCCATTAGCGAATGCGCGCGATAAGCGAACGCAGATACTCTGGGGCTTGCACGATTTTCGTCATCGCTACGGACGCGATGCACGTGGTATGTGGCTTGCGGAAACGGCGGTGGATAGAGAGACGCTGGACATTTTGGCGCAGTGTGGTGTGACCTATACCATTCTCGCGCCCTGGCAGGCAGAAGATCTGCATCTCGATTTTACTCAACCTTATCGCGTGATGCTGGCAGGCGGTTTGAGTATCATCACCTTTTTTTATCAGCAACATCTCATTGGGGGAGTGAGTTTTCGTCCAGAATGGGATTCGTATTGTTGATATGAATCAGGACTTTTCGGGTGGCTGCCGGGATCGTGGCCAGCCATTCCATCATGCCTCCTGGTCCCGACTGGGGAAGATGGCCGATATCGCGCGCGGTTTTGGTCCCCAGTCCTAGTTCCAGCATTTCCCGATCCGTCCAGAAGGTTCCGTCAACCATCACGCACTGGACCTGGCAGAGGGTGTCGTGAACCCGTTCATCCCACGCGCCAAGGCCAGGTGCGTAAAATAGTTTTTTACCGCTGCTCTGGTCCGTGAGCACCAGCCCAATATTATCTCCGCTGACTGGGTCATCCCGATGGGGAGAATAAGGTGCGGCCTTGCTGCTCAGGGGGAGGGCGTTGAACGTCAGGCCGGGAACGCCAGCCACCTCAAAAGCACTGCCATCCAGCGGGATGGGTTTGCGCTCGATCCCGCAATAATGGGCAAGCACCTGCAAGAGGGGGTTGCCCTGGGTTAAATCCTCAAACACGGGATCGGTGCAATGCAGGGCCAGGGGGCGGGTTGACTCGCGCAACATATATAACCCTGTACTATGGTCGATTTGGCCGTCCACCAGAATGACGCCAGCGATGCCGCTGTCCCGCAAACCCTGACGCGGATGCAGTGCGGGGGTATGCCGGATCTGTTCCAGAATATCGGGAGAAGCGTTCATCAGGGCCCATGAACCAGCGGGGTTAGCGCAGGCGATGATGGAGGACTGGGTTCGATGCCGAATGGCACGTGTGCCCGTGCGATGCCCTGCACATTGCGGGCAGTTGCAATTCCACTGGGGGAATCCCCCTCCTGCCGAAGAGCCGAGAACGATAATATGCATGGATGTGGGGTTCCGTCTGATCAAACAGGTCGATCAGACGGATGTCGTAGATGATGGTGTAGGGCTGGTACCAGGCTTAGCGTGCAGCCACGTACATGGTAATTTCAAAACCAAAGCGAAAATCACAAGCGGTGGGGGTTTGCCATTGCATGAGCGAATCTCCTGAATACATCGTTTTAAAGGGTTACGCGCCGCAGGGCGCTGTAACGTTTATGTGTGGCTTGTGGTGCCTGTCCGGGCCCAGCATACTGTGCACCTTCGGGTAAACAGCCACCAACACCCTGAGGAATTCCCCCAACGTGTGCTCAAAGCATAGCATCCGGCTTCCCAAAACCAACGCGCAAGGTCCCGTTTCATGAAAATCATGAGGCGGTTGCGGCGCATTGGTGCCAGACCGGTGACGATCCGGGCCCGTATCAATGCCCTGTTGGCCCTGCTCATGGGCGTGTTTACAGCCTGTTTGTGCTACTGGGAACTGGAGGCTGCCCGTTTGCTCATCCAGCAGGATATCGACGTGGCAAACCGGATCACCATCCAGTTGCTGGGGGTGCTGGTCCAGGAAGAACGAGCCAGTGGTCAAAGCCTTTCTCCTGTAGCCCTGGTCCGGTTTCTGGAGCAGGCCGGAGCAGTGCGGGTGCATGAAATCAAATTGTTCAATCTGCAAGGACAGTTGATTTACAGCGCCCCGGCAATCCCGGATGGCGCGGCGTGGTCAGCGCCGCGCTGGTTTGCGCGCTACGTGACACAGGGCGTGGAACCGGTCGTGCTCAACCTGGCGGATGCCCGGGTTCAACTGATTCCAGACAGTTCGCGTTCTATCGAGGATGTCTGGCACGAGCTCCGAAATTCCCTACAGTTGACGCTCGGGTTCATCCTGTTAGTCAACGTCTTGATGTTCCTCATGGTGGGTAGAATTCTGGCGCCTCTGCGGCAGTTGGTCAGCGCCCTGGCTCGCCTGGAACGCCTGGATTATCAAGTGCGTTTGCCTGAGGGCAGTGAAGGGGAGATGGCCACTTTGTTTCATGCGTTCAATCGTATGGCGCAGGCCCTGGAAGAAAACTCCCACCTGCGCCAACAGGCGGCCCAAACGCACCGCCAGCTTCAGGAAAATCGCGAGGTGACGGCACTGATCCAGAGTCACCTAGAAGAGGAGCGACGCGCATTGGCGCGAGAGTTGCACGACGAATTGGGGCAACTGCTGACAGCCGTGAGCACCATTGCCACTGCGGTCATGCAGCAAAGCGCCTCCGATCCTTCGGTAGTGGCCCAGCGGGCGGGCACCATTGTGGATTTGACTGCTCGCATGTACGATGCCATGCACCGTCTGGTACGGGAGTTGCGTCCTCTGGCGCTGGATCAACTGGGTTTGGCCGACGCCTTGCGGGAATTGGTGGGAATCACCAACCATGCACAGCAGACGTTGGTGGTTACCTTGCACTGCTCGGCGCTGGAATCCCTGGAAGATGAACAGGTCCAGATTACGGCTTATCGCATTGTGCAGGAGGCGATTAACAATACGATGCGCCATGCTCAGGCCAGTCACATGAGTATTCGTTTGTATGTGCAACGGCAGGCCTTGAAGAGTACTCTGTGCGTGCTTGTGGCGGATAACGGGGTGGGTGCGGAACTTTCGGCGCTGACCAATACGCGCTTTGGGTTGCGCGGAATGCGCGAACGCGTTCAGGGCCTGGGAGGGCGTTTTCAGGTACGAAGTCAACCGGGACAGGGGTTTGCCATCGAGGTGACGCTGCCGGTGGAGGCACTGTAAGGACACCATGGAAGCACCCGAAATCAAAGTCATGTTGGTGGATGACCACGAAGTGGTCCGAATGGGTTTTCGTCTCCTGTTGGAGGGGCATCCGGGCTTGCAGGTCTGCGCCGAGGCCGACAGCGGAGAGCAGGCCTGTCGCCTGTATGCCCAGGTTCGCCCGGATGTGTTGGTGCTGGATCTGTCCATGGGGGGCATGGGGGGAATGGAGGCGCTGGGGCGAATTCTGGCGCACGATCCCTCGGCCCGGATTCTCATTCTTTCGGCTTTCGAAGACCTGATGCATCCGCGCCGCCTAATGCGGGCGGGTGCCCGGGGCTACTTGTCCAAACGGTGTGCCGCACAGGAACTCATCACCGCCATTCTGCAAATTGCGCGTGGCGATACCTATCTGGACCCTCTGTTGCAACAGGCGCTGGAAAACCCCGACGACTCCGGTAGCGGTAACCCGTTAGATTTGCTCTCGGAGCGGGAGTTCGAAGTCTTCATGCAATTGGCGGCAGGGGGAACCGTCAACGATATCGCCGAAACCCTGTTCTTAAGCCCGCGCACGGTCGGCACCCATCTGTACAACATCAAGCAAAAGCTCGATGCAAAAAACCAGGCAGAACTCACCTTGATTGCCCTGCGCAATCAGTTGCTGGCGCCCTGAAATCAGATCCTTGGCCGCGGTGTGGGCCCGATGAAAACGGTTTCAGTCCTTTTTGAAACGCTTGTTGCATTTTGGTACAGACGACCCTGCCCGATCCCTGCAGGTAGGCCCCCTGATCAAGAGCAGTCATAACTCATAAATATCATGAGATTGCGGGGTGCCCCCAACTGTTTTTAAAGTTTGGCACGAGACTTGCTTCAAGTTCTGCCGTCCGGCCGCCGTTGCGTTGTAAATCCGGTCCGGCGGGCGTTCATACAAATTTTAGGGGAGATTCCTTTACATGAAGAACAACTTCTGTCTGGCCTTGGTGGCCGCAGCCGTTTCCATGACCCTGTCTGCGCAAGCAGCCGATGTCACGGACAAAATGCTCGAGACAGCTTCTACCAACACCCATGAAGTTCTGAGCAGTGGCATGGGGTCGGAGGGGCAGCGCTTTAGTCCGCTCAAAGCCGTCAACACCTCCACGGTGTCCCGTCTGGTTCCTGCGTGGACCATGTCCTTTGGCGGGGAAAAACAGCGGGGCCAGGAGTCACAGCCTTTGATCCATAATGGCAAAATGTTCGTGACCGCTTCTTACTCCCGGATTTATGCCATCGATGTCAAGACAGGTACCAAGCTCTGGAAGTACGAAGAGCGTCTGCCTGAAGGGATCATGCCCTGTTGTGATGTGGTCAACCGCGGAGCTGCGCTCTACGGCAATCTGGTCATTTTTGGTACCTTAGATGCCCACTTGGTGGCATTGGATCAGGACACCGGCAAAGTGGTCTGGAATGACAAGATCGATGACTACAAGGCCGGATACTCTTTCTCCGGTGCGCCATTGATTGCGGATGGTTTGTTGCTCACTGGAGTCTCCGGCGGTGAATTCGGTGTGGTGGGACGGGTGGAAGCACGCGATCCCATGACCGGCAAAATGGTCTGGATACGCCCCACGGTGGAAGGTCACATGGGATACACCTACGACAAGGATGGCAACAAGGTGGAAAACGGCATGACGGGTACCCTCAATGCCAGCTGGCCTCGCGAATTGTGGAAAACCGGTGGCGCTTCTACCTGGCTGGGCGGAACCTTCGACCCCAAAACAGGCTTGGCTTATTTTGGAACGGGTAACCCCGCACCTTGGAATAGCCATCTGCGTCCTGGCGACAATCTCTACTCCTGCTCCACATTGGCCATCGACCCCAAATCCGGCAAGATCGTCTGGATTCAGGCTTCGTACAACCCGATCGTCGATAACGATGGGCGCGTGATCAAAATCACCA
>JAJZHV010000109.1 GCA_021804345.1 Pseudomonadota bacterium
TTGCTCTGGGGTGTAGCTGCCCCTGATGCCGGCAAACACGGTGCGTTGTTCCACACCAATGTCCAGCGTCAAACGCAACAGCTTGTCGGCCTCGGGTACCGTCTGGGCGTCGATGATGCGCGCCACGCGCAAATCGATGCGGGAAAATTCGTCGATGCCAATGGTGTCGGCAATGGGTGCTAGGGCGCAGGGGGCCACCGCAGGCCGGGCCTCTTCCGCGGCCGGCTCTATCCCGGCGGGTGCGGGTGCCGTGGGCGGGGTGCTCTGCGCCGGGCTGGCAGAAGGCTCCTGGTTCAGCGCCGTCAGTTGCTCCAGTTGTCTGGGGTCAATGCGCGTGAGCAAATGCTGATAGGGCTGGATGCGCTGGCCGCTGCGGGCCGCTGCGGGCACGGCATGGGCCCATTGCAGCGGGGGAATGTCCAGAAAGGTTTCCACCCGTTGTGCCAGAATCGGCAAAACCGGTTTTAAATACAGGGTCAGCAGGCGGAACAACTCGATGCCACTGCTGCACACTTGGTGTAGTGCCGTGCCCTGGTCGGGCTGTTTGGCCAGGTCCCAGGGTTTATGCTGGTCGATGTACTGATTGGCCGCATCGGCCAGGCTCATGATGTCGCGCAGGGCCCGGGCATAGTCCCGGTCTTCGTAGTGCTGGGCAATGGTGGGTGCCGCCGCATAAAACGTGTGCAGCAAGGCGGCGGCAGAGTCGGCGCAGGCGGGTGCCAGCCAGCCCTCAAAGCGCTTGGTCACAAACCCGGCACAGCGACTGGCAATGTTGATGTACTTGCCCACCAGATCGCTGTTGACCCGGGCGCAGAAATCCCTCAGGTTCAGATCGATGTCATCCATGCCTGCATTGAGCTTGGCGGCAAAGTAATAGCGCAGATATTCCGGGTCAAATACCTGCAGGTACTGATGGGCGGTGATGAAGGAGCCACGGCTTTTGGACATTTTCTGACCATCCACCGTGAGAAACCCGTGAACGAACAGACGCGTGGGGGTGCGGTAACCCGCGCATTCCAGCATCGCCGGCCAGAACAGGGAATGAAAATACAGGATGTCCTTGCCAATGAAGTGATACAACTCCATGGGACTGTCTTTTTTCCAGGCGGCTTCAAAATCCAGTCCGTGCAACTCGGCCAGTTTTTTGAAGGTGCCCATGTAGCCCACTGGGGCATCCAGCCACACATAGAAGAATTTGTCCGGCGCCCCGGGAATCTCGAAGCCAAAATAGGGTTTGTCCCGGGAGATGTCCCAGTCCGTCAGGCCAGTTTTAAACCACTCCTCCAGCTTGTTGGCCGCCTCGGGGGGGATGGCGCCCGAGCGCGTCCAGGCTCGCAGGAAGGATTCGCACTGGTTGAGGCGAAAAAAATGATGCTCGGAGGTGCGGCGCACGGGAGTGGCGCCGGAGAGAGCCGACACGGGATCGATCAGATCGGTGGGCGCATAGGAGGCACCGCAGACCTCGCAATTATCGCCATACTGGTCCTTGGCATGACAGCGCGGGCATTCGCCCTTGATGAAGCGATCTGGTAAAAACAGGCCACGCTGGGGATCATAGAGCTGCTCAATAGGGCGAATGGCAATGTAGCCCGCCTGTTTCAGTTGCAGGTAGATGGATTCTGCCAGGTTGCGGGTTTCTGGGCTGTGCGTGCTGTAGTACAAGTCATGGTGCACATGAAAGCCCTGAAAATCGCGCAGATGCTCGCGGTGGGCAGTCGCGATCAGTTGTTCGGGGGCAATGCCTTGGGCCTGGGCCGCCAGCATCACTGGGGTGCCGTGGGTATCGTCGGCGCAAATGTAGTGCACCGTATGCCCCTGCATGCGCTGATGGCGTACCCAGATGTCGGTTTGGATATGTTCCACCAGATGACCCAGATGGATGCTGCCGTTGGCATAGGGAAGTGCGCTGGTGACCAGAAGGGTGCGACTCATGGGCGGATCGGATTTCGCTAAAAGCGTTCATTCTATACAATCTGGCGGTGTTTCTTGCAGAATTGTTTCCGCCGGGGGCGGATGCAATTTTTGATGTCATCCTGTAATCTTGCCCCCTGACCGCATTCTTCACTGATCTTAAATCGAGCAAAGGCCCATTCATGTCAACCACGCAAGCGCAGGTCGAGTCCTTCCTAAAAGAGTATGTGGACCCCAACACCAACAAAACCCTGGGTAGCACCCGTTCGATCCGGGAGGTCGTGCTGACGGGGGGGCAGGCGCAAATCGCCCTAAACCTAGGGTACCCGGCAAAGACTTTGGCGCAACCACTGGTGCAGGCCCTGCAGTTGGCCATTGGTGCCATGCCCGGAATTCTGGGGGTGGACGTGTCGGTCCAGTGGCAGATCAAGGCCCACGCGGTGCAAGCCGGGCTCAAACCGTTGGCCGGCATTCGCAATGTGATTGCCGTGGCCTCGGGCAAGGGCGGGGTGGGGAAGTCCACCACCGCGGCTAATCTGGCCCTGGCCTTACAGGCGGAGGGCGCCCGCGTGGGAATACTGGACGCCGACATCTATGGTCCCTCCCAACCCACTATGCTGGGGGTTCAGGGGCGCCCGGAAAGCGCCGACGGGCAAACCATGACCCCCCTCCTGGGGCATGGCCTGCAAACCATGTCCGTGGGCTATCTTATCGATCCCGACCAGCCCATGGTGTGGCGTGGCCCCATGGTCACGCAAGCGCTGGAGCAACTGCTGCGTGACACCCGCTGGGATGATCTGGATTATCTCATCGTAGATATGCCCCCCGGAACGGGGGATGTGCAGTTGACATTGGCCCAGAAGGTTCCGGTGACCGGAGCGGTCATCGTCACCACCCCGCAGGATATCGCCATGCTGGATGCACGTAAGGGCTTTCGCATGTTCGAAAAAGTGGGCGTGCCCATTTTGGGCGTGGTGGAAAACATGAGCACCCATATTTGCTCGCAGTGCGGCCATGAAGAATCAATTTTTGGCGCTGGGGGCGCGGACAAGATGTGCGCTGATTTCGGTACGGAATTATTGGGCTCACTGCCGCTGCACATTCAAATCCGCGAACAAACTGATTCGGGCTGTCCAACGGTTGTGGCGGACCCTCAGGGTGCGCTGGCCCAGATCTATGGGCGCATCGCCCGCCGCGTGGCCTTGAAGGTGGCGCAGCGCAGCGAGGATCACCAGGCCAAGTTCCCTAAAATCGTGATACAGAACACCTGAGGGACATGCCGCATGAGTATCAAATCAGACCGATGGATCAGAGCCATGGCGCGCGAGCACGGCATGATCGAACCCTTCGAGCCACACCAGATCAAGGAATGCAACGGGCAGCGCATCGTATCCTATGGCACCTCCAGCTATGGCTACGACATTCGTTGTTCCGACGAATTCAAGTTGTTTACCAACCTCAATTCCACCATCGTCGACCCCAAGAATTTTGACGCCAATTCCTTTGTGGATGTGAAGGCGCCGGTCTGTATCATTCCGCCCAATTCCTTTGCCTTGGCGCGCACGGTGGAGTACTTTCGCATTCCGCGCAATGTGCTTACCGTGTGTTTGGGCAAGTCCACCTACGCGCGCTGCGGCATCATCGTCAATGTCACGCCCTTCGAGCCCGAGTGGGAGGGCTTCGTCACCCTGGAGTTTTCCAACACCACGCCGCTACCGGCCAAAATTTATGCCAACGAAGGGGTGGCGCAGGTTCTCTTTTTTGAATCGGACGAGGTGTGCGAAGTGTCCTACAAGGATCGGCGGGGTAAATATCAGGGACAGCAGGGGGTGACCCTGCCCAAAATGTGAGCACATCCCGCTGCCCCAGAACGCCCACTCTAGGACGGCAGGGCAAAGGCCACTTTGAACAGCAGGCTGCCCGCCACGACCACGCATAGCAGGGCAAACACGCGTCGTATGAGCCCCTCTGGCAGGCTGCGCGCCTTCAGTCGGCCCAGCGCCATGCCCAGCAACACGCCCCCCGTAAAGGGAATGCCAATGCGCCAGGGAATGTTGCCCAGGGCCATCCACTGCAACAGTCCGCCCGTGGACACGATGGTGAGCACCATGAGCGAGGTGGCGGCGATGGAATGGATGGAAAGCGGCGTGTGACGGCGCATGGCGGGCACCAAAATGAACCCGCCACCAACCCCCAGCAGTCCGGACAAAAAGCCAGTAAACAGGCCCATGCGCATCATGGTCAGGGTGCAACGCCGGTTCCAGATGAAGCGCCCCTGGCTGGGGTGGATCTGGCACGGGGGGTGCTGATCCTGGGGAACCCCCTCGGCGCGCCAGTAGCGCCAACCCTGAAACAGCAACAGCAGGGCAAAGGCCAGCAGCAGGGGGCGGTTGGGCAGCAGACGGGCCAGATGAATACCTACGGGCGAGGCCAGCAAGCCCATGAGGGACAGCAGCAGGGCTGCGCGATAGCGCACGATGCCCTCGCGCAGGCCCATGAGCACCCCCACGGCAGAGCCCAAGCTGACCGCCGCGAGGGCAATGGGGGCGGAACTGGTCACACTCTGGTGCATGGTTAGAATCAGCAGGGGCGCTGCCACAACGCCCCCGCCGGCCCCCGTCAGGCCCAGTAATACGCCCGTTCCAATCCCTAATAAAACCGGCAACAACTCAGTCATGTTCTGTCCAAGGCAAAGCGGTGTGGCGGGTCGCCAGGGCGCGGTGGTTTACTGTCATGGGCTTGTCACACCAATCTGTTTCACTGTCTTCGTCTGACCATGCCAATGAGGAAGCCAAGATGCAATGCCAAACAGTTTATACGGAATTCAGTGAATCAGAGTTATCCATTCTACCGTCCCAGACCCGGGTACGGGATGAAATGGACGACGCCACTCTGGATGATCTGTACGCCAT
>JAJZHV010000002.1 GCA_021804345.1 Pseudomonadota bacterium
TGACCGGATACCCCATCATGTTTTATTGAACGGGGGGGTCCTGATGCTGATCGTTGCCGACTTGCTGCTGGCGACTGGGCAGAATTGGCTCTGGCTTGGCGCAGGCTTGTTCTTTTGGGGAATTCACATGGGTATGACGCAGGGGTTGCTGGCCACCATGGTGGCTGACGCGGCACCCGCTCATTTGCGTGGAACAGCCTTTGGTTTCTTCAATTTGATGAGTGGGTTGGCAATGCTTGTGGCTAGTCTAGTGGCGGGAATGGCCTGGGACCGTTTGGGCTCTTCCTTTACCTTTTACTTCGGCGCCGGTTTGTCGCTGTTGACCTGGCTGATGCTGCGCTTTGGTCAGAAATCAAAAAATGCAGGATAAAAACCGCTAGCCCAGGCCTGCCTGCAACGCGCCAAGGGGGCGACTGTCAAGGTTGCTGTTCCATTCGGGTAACAGTGGGTAGCAGATCAAGCCCTGATCGTTTTTTGAGTGCTGCAGCTTTGGTACGCAGTTGTGAAAACTGAAGCTTGGGCACTGCGGTGGAAAAGGCAAATAGAATTCTATTGCCACTGTCACAGGCAGGTAGGCTCAAGGTGTGCTGGTCGAAGGCAAGATTCAATTGTCTGGCACAATGCTGCATTCGACGCTGACCACCGACCACATTGATTGCCAAAATACCTCCTGGGGCAAGTCGCGCTCGACAGCATTGATAAAAAGGGCACGTTTCCAGGGCACCGGCCTTGGCGTTTGTATCGAACCCATCGATGAACATCACATCAAACAGCGAAGCGGATTTTTGTATAAACAGAGCGCCATCATCAATGAGGACTTTCAACTGTCTGGATTCCTCGGGCAGCTTAAAAAATTGTCGGGCGACTGCGCGAACCGCAGGATCAATTTCTACAATCGTCTGGATGGTTTGCGGACAATAGCGGTGAATAAATTTGGCCAGAGAGGCGCTGCCCAGACCAATCTGCAAAACACGCTCTGGAAACACCAGGGCCTCTTGCTCGGCAAACAACAGGGCGAGCATCATGTCGCGCGTGTAAGCCAGCTCCAGTGCCCAGGGGCGCGCGATGCGCATGGCGCCCTGAATCCAGTCTGATCCAAAATGAAGGGTTCTAACCCCGGCTTCTTCCCGAATATCGATGCTCATGGCGGGTCAATGATGATGGAGATTTCTGTCTGTGCTGCGTGGGTTTTGATAAAACCCACGCAGTATGATTATCCGAGGGATTGGGGAGCGCGCGCCAGATTGTACACGGATCGGAACTCATCGCTCTCTCTCTTTGAGGCTATACTTTCGATCGTATCGAATGGGGTGGAATATCATGTCTGATTTAAATGATCCTCGGGTTTTTTTTGCCGCAGAGCGAACGCTGCTCGCCTGGAATCGCACCAGTTTAACTCTGATGGGGTTTGGTTTCATGATCGAGCGTTTTGGGTTGTTTTTGCAGCTCCTCTCCCTACAGCATGTGGAAACAGCGCATCATGGAGCCTCACATTGGGTGGGGATCTGCTTCATTCTGCTGGGTTCCCTCTCGTCCTTCAGCGCCATTTACCAATATCGAAAAGTGTTGGCGACACTCCGGCCTGTGGAGATTCCTCAGGGCTATGCGGTGCACTCTGGTGTCTACCTGAACGCAATCATTGCCCTGTTAGGTCTGGTATTGATTCTTCTGGTTCCGGGAGTCTAAATTGACCAAGGTTCCGCAAGTCACCCTTGGATTCTGGATCATTAAAATTACGGCAACCACCCTGGGTGAGACGGGAGGAGATACGGTTTCCATGTCCTTAAACATGGGCTATCTCTATAGTTCGCTCATTTTTCTTGTGGTCTTCGCTGGGTTTGTGACGGCACAGATTTCCGCCAAAAAATTTCAACCACTGGTCTATTGGGCCACTATCATTGCCACGACTACCGTTGGAACGACCCTGGCCGACTTTGCCGACCGTTCTCTGGGAATGGGGTATGCTGGTGGGGCAGGCCTATTGTCACTTCTGTTACTGGGATCAGTATTGTTGTGGTATCGGTCCTTGGGGACGATTGCGGTGGAGAGCATCCAATCGCCTGCTTCGGAGCGATTTTACTGGGTGACCATCCTGTTCTCCCAGACCCTGGGCACTGCCCTGGGTGACTGGACTGCAGACACTGCAGGCTTAGGGTATGACGGGGGAGCATTGATCTTTTCCCTGTTGCTGGGCTTGATTGCCCTGGCCCATTTCCGTTCAACCGTTTCTAAAACCACACTTTTTTGGTTCGCGTTCGTTTTGACGCGCCCTCTGGGCGCCGTGCTCGGTGATTTCTTGGATAAGCCGGTGACTGCAGGCGGTCTAGCCTTGAGCCGTTACTCGGCTTCGGGCGTGTTATTGCTCATCATGGGGGTATGCCTGCTGCTTCTGCCACAACGCCCTGCCACCAAGGCGCATTGACATGCTGCGCAATGTCCGAAATCCGTTCGTTTGATTCTTTGCGCATGCCATGCAGGAATACGGATGCTCAACAGAGCTGAGACCGGGTAATCACGAGGATCGTGGCGCCACTTAGCGATTAAATTCTACCCAGACTTGATAGGTTTTTTGCTGTCCGCTCAGGGCTGCGGGAGGAGCAGGATAGCTAGCGGAGAGGACGGCGGCCAGGGCGGCGCGGTCAAATAACCCGACTTTGCTGGAGAGGAGGATTTTAGCAGCGGAGGGCTGTTTATCCACCAAATTGAATTCCACCCGGACCCGACCGGAATAATTCATGGCTTGCGCGGCCTGAGGATAGATCAAGGCCGACTGCACGGCTGCCCTGATTTGACCTGCATAGGTGGCAATTTCAGCGGCGCTCTTGTCGGGGTTTGGAGCCGGCTGTGGTGGGGGCTGTACCACGGGTTTTTCAACGAAGGGACTGGGCTCCGTGGATTTTACCAGGGGCGGAAGGGGTTGCACCGTGGGTGGTGTCACGGGTCTTGGCGCAGCACTCACGGGATGCGGTGTTGGAGGCTGCACTTTGGGCGGCTCGGGTGGTTTGGGTTGCGGCGCAACCTCTGTCAGGTCCAGCTTCATGATTTCCTTAACCGGGGGTTCTTTCTGCCACCAACCCAACTGACTCATCAGGATCAGTGCCAGTAAGAGGATGCCCTCGGCCACCACAGCAAAACCAAAGGCACTGACATGCCCCTTTGGCGAACTGAGAACCGGGGGAAAGGTCGCGGTCATGGTCATGCGTACTACTCCACCCGCCGCGCCGCGATGGACACCTGGGAAATACCTGCGGATTTCACCGCATCCAGAACGGACATGATTTTTTGCAGAGCCACCGTCTGATTGCCGGAAATGGTCACCGCGGCTTTGGGCCCCATACTTTGCAGGCGCGCGGTCAACTGGGGCAAGGACAAGGTTTGATGATCCACTGTGATGAGGCCATCATCCCCCACTTCCACCAGCAACTTGGGCACAGGAATGTTTTCCGCAGTCCGGCTAACCGGAAGTTTGGTGGTATGCCCTGTGGTGGGAATCATTTTCAGGGTGAGCATGACAAAAAACACCAACAAAAATAGCATGATGTCGATCATCGGAATGATCTCGATCCGGGCCCGACGATTCTCGAAATAGCGCATGCGCAAAGGTTCCTTGAAACAGATTCTATGAGTCGACTACTAGGCGGCGCGGGGCAAACTATCCAGCCGATTAAGCAGCATCACCTTGACCGTTTCCAGTTGATGGGCCACCAGGCGAATGCGCGTGTTCAACCCGTTGAAGAAAATGAGGCCAACCATGGCCACCACCAAGCCTGAGGCTGTGGCCAACAGGGATTCGGCGATGCCTGAGGTCACCTGCAGGGCCTCGTTATGATCACCCCCCAGCACGCTGAAGGTATTGAACATCCCGAAAATGGTCCCAAACAATCCCAGCAAGGGAGCCAGGGTGATGATGGTGTCCAGCATCCACAGGGAGCGGTCTAGTTTAGGCACTTCGTGCAACACCGCCTCTTCCAGCAGGCCATCCAGAACCTGACGATCCGGCATGGATGCGCTACGCAGTGATAGCGCTGCATCCACAATACGCAGGTGAGGCAGATTGGGGTGTTTCTCAGAGAATGTGCGCCAATGTGACTGATCCGTGTGATGAGCGGAAATCACATTATTGATGAGCTGACCTCCCCCTTCAATCATGTTGGAAAGATAGCGACTGCGTTCGATGATGACCGTTAGCGCCAGGGTCAGCAGAAGAATCATGATGTACAAAGTGCCGCCGGAATCATTGGCCAATTCCATCAAATGTTTTATATCCATGATCGTTGATCGTCCTATGAAACAAAATCGTGCGTTAAACTCAAAAGAAATCAATCGTTGTCGTTGGCTGACTCGCGCGTGTTGAGCAGAATTTCTCCCGTCTTAGCATCCACAGCAACCTCATGGGTTTCGTGATTGGCACGAATATCAAAGGAATACCGCAGGCCACTTCCCCCCAACTTATGTTCCAATTCCTCTTCCACAATGGTTCCGGGATACGCCTTCATCGCTGCAGCGCGCGCCTGTTCAATCGATAACTTCGCTTCTTTTGCATACTGGCTGCCATCAAAGGCTGAAACCCGAGTAGCCAGAAGCAATGTAGCCAAAGTGGTCAGTGCAACAACGGTCTTGCGTGGAATCATTTTCGAGATTTCCTGTAGAGTAGAGTGTTTAATAAATAGTTACTGGGCAACAGCGCGACGGAACCCAAGCATTCTTGTGAGTGTGTTGTCGCGTCTGATCCAGTGATGGAACAGGGCAAACAGAGCGTGTATCACGATCAGGTAGATCAGGGCATTCCCCAACCACTGATGCAAGCTTTTAAGGCTGAGCGCATAGGGCAAGCCGGTGGATTCATCTAGCAACAGCGGCAGCGGAATCCCCATAAAATCGATCAACTTCCCCTTGGCCTGGCTGAACAGAATACCCAAGAGGGGAATGCCAATCATCATCAGATACAACAGGACATGCATCCCCTGGGCTCCTAATCGCACCAACCGTGACAGGGGGGGGATGATTTCCGGCATGGATTGGGTATAACGCCAATACAATCGAAACCATACCAATACTAGGACCCACAATCCCACTTGCTTATGCCAGATCATCAGTTGGCCGATGCGCGGATCCCCTTTCGCAAACTCCCCCTTTATTTCTACCGCCAGAATCAAGCTTGCAAGCATCAAGGCCATCAGCCAATGCAGCAAGCGTTGACGACCCGAATAGACTGCTCCAGATGCACTCATCACAGAGATCCTGTCCGGTTTGTCACAACCGGCATTTCTGCCATGCAGTAGATCGCGAAGTCAGTCCCATTCGAGTCCAACGGGTTTCTCCTTAAAACGCAGCGCTTAAATTCAGGTTGATGATACGACCATAGAGTGTCCAGAACAGTGGATCGCCACTGGGTGCTCCGTTCAACGTGGAGGTACCCGTACGGCCATTCTGGGCAATGATGTCGGTACGATTGAAAATGTTATCCAGTTGGAGTTGCACCGTGGTGTTTTTGGCCCAACCATCCAGCGCGCTCAGCTTGTAACCAGCTGAAAAATTGACCACGGTATAACTACCCAGCGTGACGTTGTTGTTAAAGGCATCCTGACCGGTAATGCGCGAACCAATTTCCTTGGCAATCAGGGTCGCATTGGCTGGTCCCTGGTTATACAGAACCCCCAAAGCCGATGTCACCAGAGGAGCATTCAGAATGGGAGTAGCCGCATTGCTGGTGGTGGAGGTAAAGGAGAAGTTTCCATACAGGTTGATGCCATGCCCCACATTGTAGGTGGCCTCGCCCTCGGCCCCACGATATTGAACCACCCCAGCATTCTGGTAGACCGGCAACGTGTTGAGCGTCCCCACCTGTTGGATGAGATTGTTGTTGGTAATGTAAAAAACATCTCCCGACAGTGCCAGCTTGGGGGTTTTGAACACTGAGCCCAACTGGTAGTTGTTAGTTTTCTGGGGGGCTATGGCCGACGGATTGGCGGAGGCCAGATAACTGAGCAAAGGAGCCACGAAACCGGAAGCAGCCTGACCATAAGCAGACCAATGATCGTTCACGTAGTAATGCACATCCAGTGAGGGCAGCACTGCCGTGTAGGTGGCACTGGTGGACGTGGTTCCCACCAGAAGCTGGGTACGGTTGATGTCGTCAAACTTGACGCCCGGAGTGACGGCCCAGGTGGAATTGGGACGCCATACATACTCCACATAGGGCTGAATGGTATTCAGGGCACTGGTTTCTGAATTCTGGTTTCCAAAAACCTGGCCGTTGGTCAGGTCCACGC
Organism: Pseudomonadota bacterium; assembly: GCA_021804345.1. Taxonomy (GTDB): domain Bacteria; phylum Pseudomonadota; class Gammaproteobacteria; order Burkholderiales; family Ferrovaceae; genus JAJZHV01. Next base: position 6,273 of record JAJZHV010000002.1, read on the forward strand.
TATTGTTCCAGGACTGATGGAGTTGACGCTCAACCCATACCCCCATCCCTAGATCATCGGAGCCCATGGTTTTGGTGGCACGAAACACATCCCCATAGGTCGTGTATTGTGTCAACCCAGTCACTCCGGGAATGTTGTTTGGCCCATTGGCCGTGCCGTTGGGCGTTGCTCCATTGGGGTCCTGACCCTGCATGGCATCATGTTCATAGGCGTTGGTATACAGTTTGTTGTCCAGTTTCCAGCTTCCCTGAGTGCTCTGTATGCCAATGTAGTCAAAGTTCGAGGTGAACTTGTCGCTGTTATAGCCGACAAAGGCCTGACTGCTGGGATCGAGGCTCAAACCGTAGCGCGAGCCATACTGGGCAATCTGCGCCGCTGTGGCACCCAGCGAGGCGTTTTGGTAAGAACTGTTCTGCATCGCCACCACCGTCAGGGTGGTATTGTCATTAATCGGCTTGATCAGCTTGGCAAACAGATTGCTGCGTCGCATGTCGTTATTGAGCAATGCGCCATCCGTAGAAAAATGGTTGAAGTCGATAAACGCGCTGGCATCGCCGTAATTCTGCATCACACCCGTATCAAACTGGAAACCTTCCAACCGGGAATTGAAGCTACCCGTTTGAAGTCGTACCGTGGAGGAGGGGTCCGTAAGCGGGTTCTTGGAATAGGTGGCGATCGTGCCCCCAAAAGTCGCATCTCCAATGGTGCTGGCCCGACCCGGCCCGCGATCCACGACCATCTTGCCGGTATCCTGGGCGGTCATATACGACGTGGCATGGTGCGTAAAATCCGCCCCATCAGAAAAAGGAATGCCATCGAACAGAACGTTGTACTGTCCATCCTGAAATCCGCGCATGCTCAAACCGGGATTGTCATTACCCCCCGGCCCGTTGGGGCTATAGGACCAAACGCCCGGGGCAATGCCGGCCGCTTCAATATAGTTCGACATGCCTGACAGATTGTTTTCAATATACTGTTGGCTGATGATGGACTGGGGCTCGGTGGCGGTGAGCGATCCTTGGGTGGGGGCCACGTCTGGGGCGGACCCCGGAACTGTTGCCGCAGCACCACCGCCGCTTCCCGACACAGTGCCAATATCGTAAGCCCACAGCACTGTAGGGGCAGACGCTAACATCAGCGCTCCCGCCAGACATTTGATCAGAGGTTTGACTTCGAATCTGGATTTCATACAGCTCATCTCCTGGAAGAATTGAATCAAAGCGATTTGCCGAGGGGTCCAACACTCAGCTTGACCAAAGGGCACACGGGCCTGCCCATGCAAGTGCCCGCGAATGAATTCGATGGGCGCAAGTTACGCGGCAAGACTTAGCTCAAAGTGAAAGAATGATGAAGCTTTTGTGACAGACCAAAAAATCCGCCATGGCGGGACGCTCAACCGGTGCTGTCGTGTGGACTGGTGTTGGGGGGTACTGCTGACAGAGGGGCTAGCAGACGCAGCGATTGAAGTGGACTGTGGAAATCAGGCCAGTTCTGTCCCTTCTGTTAGCCAAATTGACCTGCACATTTTCCCTTTTGGAGATGGCGCTGACAATGGCAAGACCAATACCGCTCCCCGTTGTCTGTTATCCTGCTGCTCGAAAAAAGCGATCAAACACGCGAACCAGCAGATGCTCGGGAATACCAGGACCGGTATCCCTGATTTCCACCAGCGCTTGATGCCCATCAATACGCACACTGACGTCCACACTTCCACCCTCACCGGTGTAGCGAATCGCGTTATCCAGAAGGTTATCCAGCAAAATTCCGAGATCGTCGGCGTTACCCCAGATCAATGCCGGTTCATCTTGATTGATGCCCAGGTCGATGCCACGGGATTGCGAGATGGGAATGAACTGACAAACAGAGGTTTTAATCAGCTCATTCAAATCGAGTTGGGTGCGGATGGTCTCCCGCTCCGCTTCATAGCGTGCCATTTTGAGCAATTGGCTGATCAGTCGCGAGGCCCGTTTCACGCCAGCCTGCAATTGCAGGATCAACGCGTCGAGATCCTCACCGGATCGATGCTGCGACAGATTATCAATCTGCAGTTGTAACGCGGCCAGGGGAGTGCGCAGTTCGTGGGCCGCATCAAACATGAAATTCCTTTGGGACTCGATGATGTCACGAATGCGCATCAGCAATCGATTCATGGCCGCAATCAGCGGCGTCACCTCGTCGGGAATTCGATGGGCGGGCAGCAGACCCGGGCTTGCAGCATCATTTTCCGCAAGCGCCTGGATGACTTGAGACAGCGGTTTCAAAAAGCGGCTTACTGCAACAAACACCAATACCCAGGACAGGGGAATCAACACAGCGATTGGCAGCATGGCATGCAGGGCGGCATCCATGGCGATTTCACTCCGAACTTCTTCGGATTGAGAGGCCTGAACGGTTCGGTTGGCGTAGACCATGGTATAGCTGCGCCATTTTCTCCCGGATACGGCCATGTCCGAAAAGCCGGTATGGGTTTTGATGGGAAGGATGACATCTGAGCGCGATGAACGGATGGCGCTCCCCATAAGTTGCACCTGAATGACGTAATCAGACTCTTGCTCTTCTTCGTCTTCTCCCGATCGCTGACTTTCCAGAGCGGATAATCGCTGGCCCTCATACACACTACCGGCAAGCATCTGTAATTGATGATCCAGAAGCTCGGTTGCGTCATCGCGGGCCAACCAAAAGGAAATAGCGCCCGCAATCAGGCTGACCGTGGTGAGCAGGCCCATCAACCACACCACGAGTTGTGCTCTTAGGGAGGTCACGATAAATTGCGTGGTACCATCCACCCAATCCCGCGCACATTACGGATGATTTCAACGTCAAATTTTTTTCTGATAGAGTGAATCAGTACTTCCACCGCATTGCTTTTCATCGTCTCATTCCAGCCGTATACCTTTTCTTCGATCTGTGTACGCGATAAAACCGAGCCGGGGTGCTCCATGAGCGCGCATAACAGTGAAAATTCCTTGGGGGGGAGTATCGAGGACTTTCCACGATAGGATACCGCCTGTGTTTTTGGATCCAGCCTCATTTCACCATTGCTCAGGAAAGACGCCTTACTCACCCCATACTGACGCAAAATGCTGTTGATCCGCGCCAGGAGTTCCTTGAAGCCAAAGGGCTTGACGAGATAATCATCCGCACCGATATCAAGCCCTCGAACCCGGTCGTCTATTTCATCTTGCGCTGTAATGATGATCAGGGCCGTGCGGTTGCCCCGGCGCCGAACCGCCTGCAGCACTTCAATGCCTGATTGATTCGGCAAACCCAGGTCCAGTAAAACCAGGGTATATTTTCCGGATTCGATGCAGGCCTGTCCCAGCAGGCCATCTTGTACCCAATCCACCGCAAACCCGGCATCTTCCAGTCCACGGATCAGGCTTTGGCCAATCATCACATCATCTTCGATGGTTAAAATATGCATGGTTGCAGCAGGCCACGCCCGCCTCTCGGGATCGGTTCAGGGGGTAAGGAGAATACTGCACACTTCATGACAGCCGTATGAATCCTGTTTGCATTCTGTCCTGGCAGTCCGTGCTCTGGTTTGACCCTGAGCGATTAGAACCACCGGGTTGTTTTCCGGCAACCACGCGGCTACTATGTGGTGAGCCAACCCGGTTGCCTGAGCCCCTGAATGAGGGGATTACGGACCTGAACGAGGAACAGCGAACCATGAACGACGCCCGCCCCACCAACACACCCCGGGTCAGTGCGCTGGCCGGAAAACCCGCTCCCGCCTCGCTGCGCGTGGATGTAGCGCAACTTCTGGCCGCCTATGGCGCACTACGTCCCGATGCCCACGAACCGAGCCAGCGCGTGAGCTTCGGAACTTCCGGTCATCGGGGCTGTGCCCTCCACTGCAGTTTCAATGACTGGCATGTGGCCGCCATCACCCAGGCCATTTGCGAATACCGTCACAGTCAGCATATCGATGGGCCCCTGTATCTGGGAATCGACACCCATGCGTTGTCCCAACCCGCCTTTGAAACAGCTCTGGAGGTTCTGGCGGCCAACGCCGTCACGACGCGACTGTCCTTGGGCACCCCCTTCACCCCGACTCCGGCCCTCTCCCATGCCATTCTGGTTCATAACCGGGGGCGCAGCGCAGGTTGGGCTGACGGCATCGTCATCACGCCCTCGCATAATCCCCCGGAAGATGGGGGCTTCAAGTACAACCCCCCCCATGGCGGACCGGCGGACAAGGAAGTGACCGACTGGATCGAAACCCGGGCCAACGCCCTGCTGGTCAGCCGCCTGGCGGGAGTAAAAAGAATTCCTCTGGCTCAGGCCCTGCACGCTAGCACCACGCAGTACCACGACATCATGGGCCAGTATGTGGCCGATCTAGAAACGCTGCTCGACATGCAGGCCCTGCGCGCATCGGGCATCCGTCTGGGGGTAGACCCTCTGGGCGGAGCCGGGGTGCACTATTGGCCAGCCATCGCCGAGCATTACGGTTTGAACCTGACCGTGGTCAACCCCGCCGTGGACCCAACCTTTGGGTTCATGAGCGTGGACTGGGATGGGCGCATTCGCATGGACCCCTCCTCGGCCTACGCCATGCAGGGGTTGATTGGATTGAAGGATCGCTTCGACATTGCCTTTGGCTGCGATCCCGACCATGATCGCCACGGCATCGTCACGCCCAGTGGCGGCCTGATGGCCCCCAACCACTACCTGAGCGTAGCCATCGCCCACCTGTTTGCCCATCGTCCCCAATGGCCCGAGCGCGCCGGCGTAGGGAAAACCCTAGTGAGTAGCCGCATGATCGACCGGGTCAGTACGCACCTAGGACGCCCGCTCACCGAGGTTCCCGTGGGGTTTAAATGGTTTGTCGAGGGCTTGATGAACGGCTCTCTGGCCTTTGCCGGAGAAGAAAGCGCTGGTGCCACTTTTGTGCGTCGGGATGGCCGCGTGTGGACCACCGACAAGGATGGCATCGCCCTGGCCCTGCTCTCCGCCGAGATCACGGCGCTTCAGGGGCGCGACCCCAGTGCCCTATACCAGGACCTGACACTATCCTTCGGAAACCCGGTATATGACCGGATCGATGCGCCCGCCACAGTGGCCCAGAAAAAAATTCTGGGAAACCTGTCCGCGCAACAGATCACCTCGACCGAATTGGCCGGCGAAACGATCACCGGCCTGCTCACCCGGGCCCCCGGCAACCAGGCCCCCATTGGCGGTCTGAAAGTGGAAACCGCCAGTGGCTGGTTTGCGGCCCGGCCCTCGGGAACCGAGAACCTGTACAAGATCTATGCCGAAAGTTTTCGTGACCGGGCGCATCTGCAACGCCTGTTGACGGAAGCACAGGCCCTGGTGGACACGGCGCTGGCAACGGCCCCCGGGAGCAGCTAGCCCCTGTCGCATTTCTTTACAACAGTCGCACAGACCTCTGGCCACTATGCGATAATCGCGCTGGCTTTTTCTTTACTCTGGAATGTATGACCATGTTGAAGTATTGGGGCAGGTTTGCACTGTTGTTGCGTATTGTTTTGGTTTTTATGGTTGTAGGAGCAAGCACCGCAGAGGCTGCGGGTGCCGGTTCTGCCAGTCCCTTTACGGGCGCTGCAGCCCTGTATGGGGCCTCGCCCACGGGCGGCCAGGCTGCCGTTCTTCCTAATGGGACGGCAGTCCCCCCAGGGATGGTGCTGCCCCCCGGGGTCAGTTTGCCCCAGGGCGTTGCCCCCCCCACCCCGGGTACCACCAAACCGGCGGCTCCCGGCAAAGACGGGGGCACTGACAATTCCAAGGATAGCCGGGACACTACCCAGCGCAAGGACGCCCTGGTGGAATTTCCGCCCTTGACCCCCAATGCGTTTCAAACCTACATTTTCCAATCCACGGGTCAGTTTCTGCCCATCTATGGCTCGGCCCTGTTCAACCAGTCCAATCCCTTTGCCGCCTTGAGTTCGGTGCCCGTGCCCTCCAATTACATTGTGGGCCCCGGCGATGAAATCCTGCTTCGGGTTTATAGCGCCGCCATCGACTTCGACCAAACCCTAGTGGTGGGGCGCGATGGCACGATTCCCCTGCCCAAAATCGGCCCAGTCATGGTGGCCGGCAAGCATATGTCGGATCTGGAGCCCTATCTGAAGGGGCAATTGAGCCGCATCATTGCCGACTTCAACCTGTCGGTGACCCTGGGCAAATTGCGTGGCATTGAAGTCTACGTGGTGGGTCAGGCACGCGCCCCGGGCAAGTACATCGTGAGCAGCGTCAGCACCCTCATCAATGCCCTGTTTGCCACGGGCGGTCCCAATAGCAACGGCAGCTTGCGCAACATCCAGTTGGTGCGCTCCGGTCAGGTGGTGGGCACCCTGGACCTGTACGGGTTTCTGTCCACCGGCGACACCTCCCACGACCTGCATCTGGAACAGGGGGACGCCATCAACATTCAACGCATCGGACAACAAGTGGCCTTGATGGGCTCCACCCCCACCCCCGCCGTGTATGAACTGATGCCCACCAGCAAACCCCAGCCCTTAAACGACATCATCCAGCTCTCGGGTGGAGTACCCGCCTGGACCACACCGCTCAAGGCCAGCATGGAGCGCATCGATCCCCAGCAGGATAAGCCCCTGTTTGCCAAGGCCCTGGTGCTGGATGCGAAGGGCCTGGCCACCCCGGTGCGCGACGGCGATATCGTCACCCTCTTTCCCATCAAGCCCGCCTATGACAACGCGGTGACGCTGCATATTGCCGACGCCAGCCCGGTGCGCGTTCCCATCGAGCCCGGGGCCCATATTCGCGACATCATTCCCAACCGCGCCGCCCTGTTGACCAGCGGCTATTTTATGCGGCGCTTCAACATGAGCGCCACAGGCGCCAACGCCGGCAGCGAACTGGAACGAATTGGACGCAACGACCAGGACCAGATCAACTGGGGCGAGGCCATCATCGAGCGGGTGACTGATACCGATCAGCAACACCAGATCCTGTCCTTCAACCTGGAACAGGCGGTGGTAAAGGGCGACCCCACCCAAAACCTGGCCTTGATGCCAGGCGACATCATCACCATTTTCTCCCAGAAGGATGTGCAGGTTCCCCTGGATAGCCAGATTCGCATGGTGCGCCTGCAAGGCGAAGTGAACGCTCCAGGCATCTATCAACTGCAGCCGGGCGAAACCCTGCGCCAACTGGTGGCGCGCGCCGGAGGAGTAACCAGCCGGGCCTATATTTATGGCACGGAAGTGTCACGCCTTTCGGTTAAGGAGCAGCAGGTCAAGAATCTGGACACCATCATCCGTCAGATGGAACTGCAACTCAACGGCAATCTGAACACCGTGAATCTTTCCAGCGATCTGGCGAGTTCGGCGCAAACAGTGATCGAGCGCCGCTCCCGCGAGCAGTTCCAGCAAAAGATTGCCGCCCTGCGCACCATCAAGCCCAATGGCCGGGTGGTGATGGAACTAGACCCCTATGCCCACACCCTGCCCGACTTTATGCTAGAAAATGGCGACGAGATCAAGATTCCCTACATGCCAGGCAGCGTGTTGGCCGTGGGCGCGGTGTATAACGAAAACTCCCTCATCTACCGTCCCAAGCGCACCGTGGCCGATTACCTGAAGGTGGCCGGCATCAACCCCCAGGCCGAAGTGGACAAGACCTTCGTGGTGCATGCGGATGGCAGCATCGCCACCACCGGCCAAGACCACTGGTTCATGGCCGATAACGTCCAGGCGCTGCGCCTCATGCCCGGGGATACCATCGTGGTACCGGAAAAATACTCCACCGAATCAGGCTATTCCGTCTTCATGCGCGGGCTGATCGACTGGAGTACCGCCATGGGTCAGATCGGTTTGGCGGCTGTGGCCATCAAGGTACTGCACCCATGATGCCGGAAGCGGAAGAAGACAGCATCAGCCTGCTGGATCTGCTCACAGTTCTGGGTCGAGAAAAGTGGCTGTTTCTGGGTCTGCCCACCCTAGCCGTCCTCATCGCCGTGGTGGTGAGTCTCCAGCTCACCCCCAAATTCACTGCCAAGGCGGTGCTGGTCATTCCCAGCAGAACCCCCAGCGCTTCCTCGGCCCTGGCGGACCAACTGGCGGGCGCATCGGGCATTGGAGGATTCTCCGGCCTCTCCGGCGGTCAGGGAGCCATGTACGCGGCCATGATGGAAAGCAACACGGTGCGCATGGATCTGGCCCGGCGCTTCAAGTTGAAGGAGCATTATGGCAAGGGGCACGCAGATTTCAATGATGATGACATGCTCAAGGCCATGAAGGGCCACATCAAAGTCACGAATGATGCCAAAACTAGCTTCATCTCTGTAGAAGTGGAGGACGAGGTGCCCCAGTTTGCCGCCGAACTGGCCAATGCTCACCTAGAGGCCATGCGCGACCTGCTCAACCGCATGTCCGCCACCGAGGCCGAACAACGCAGCCATTTCTTTCTGCAACAGATCGAAGCCATCGAACACCGGCCCTTACGCGACCCCCAAGTGCAGACTGGCCTGATGGCAGGCCTCATCCGCCAGTATGAAGGGGCGCGCATGGATCAGGCGCGCAACGCCATGGTGCTGCATGTGGTGGATCTGGCCACCGCGCCCGAGCGCCGCTCCTATCCTAAGCGCTCCCTCATCGTGGGAATTTCCGGTTTGGGCGGCTTGTTTTTGGGCGCTCTGCTGGCCTTTATGCGCCACGCTATTCGCAAGTCCCGGCGTAATCCTCTCACTCAGGACGCCTGGCGCTCCTTGGGCCAAGCTTGGCGAGGAAAATGACATGATCACCACAAAGCCTGCTTTTCGCGCGCTGCTCCTGGGGGGGGTAATCTTGCTCTCTAGCGCCCACCTGCGCGCAGAAACCATGGCCCCGGAGGGCTACACGGGCGCCATCAACACGCCCACGGCCGAGGTGCTGCCTCTGGGGTCCATGAATCTAAGCTACACCAACAACATCCCCGAATGGACGCGGCAATACCCCGGCGTGGGGTTTTTTGGCGGCACTACCCTAGGCTTTGGACCCCTGCCGGGACTTGAAATCGTGGGCCGCTTGGTCAACGATGGCAACACCAACTGCGACCAGTTTTTGCCCGGTTGTCAGTCGCGCTCGCGGGACCTGTCGGCGGGCGCCAAGTACGAATTGCCCTGGCTGCTGCCCCTGGATACCCACTTGGCCGTGGGGGGCACCGACTTGGCTGGCTCGGCCCGAAACTTTAGCCAGCAATATGCCGTGTTGACCTCTAACGGTTTGAAGGGCCTAGACTTGAGCCTTGGGCTTTCCCGGAGAATCTCTACTGCCGCTTTGATGAACGGGGTGTTTGGCAGCGCCGTTTACCATCTGAACGATTATTTCAGTCTGATTGCCGAACGGGACACCCAAGAATACCGGGTGGGGGGCTCCTTTGTCTATGCCCTGGCCAATGGCCTGGAGCTACAGCTGGGGCTCAGTCGTAAGGTCACCAACAACCTGCCCACCCAGATCAACCAAACTAACCTAGGGCTGACCTATCTGTTTGGCGGCAAGGTGGAAGCCCCGCCCGGGCCCACCTTCGCCCTACCTGGAGAACCCGACGGTGTTGCCCTGCCCCAGGGCAGCTCCAGCGCCCAGACGACCTCCGGGGCCACAGCATCCGAGACCACGCCCGGCGCCGGGCGCCAGGATCCCTCTCTGGCTGGGTTGCGTTCCCCCAGCCCTCAGGGCGGCCCATCACCCCTCCCCGCCGCACCGGCTGCGCCCGCGCCGAGCGATCAGGACCAGGCCGAAGCCATTGCCGAGGCCCTGGCCAAACAGGGCTTTGGTCATATCCATGTGGCCCGGCTCGACACTCCGGGCTGGTGGATCAAGGCCGAATCCATTGGCTGGCGCAAAAACCAGTTGGACGGCATCGGTGTGGCCATTGGTGTGCTCTTGAAGCAGCCCCTGAACCCGGAAGACCGCGTGGTGATCACCCTGACCTACCTGCAACGGGAAACCCTGACGGCCTCTTCCACCCTGGAATGCTTACGGCGTTTCAAGCTGGGGGATGATTACTGCAACGGCGACCAAACCCTGGATCTGTCCAATGGCAAAACCCACCCGGACATGGCCCCGGCCCAATGGCTGGTGACGGATGGCGAACCCACGCGCTTTCACCCCCAATTTGAATTCAAACCCGCCTTCAACTATGTGGTGGGCAATGAGTACGGCCTGTACAACTATTCCGTGGGTTTATCCTCGGGCTGGGAAGTGGAACTGGCCAAGGGGCTGTTGTGGAGCGGCGCCTATCTCACCCCCCTGTCCAACAGCAGCCAATACACCGCCCAGGGCGTGTTCTACAACAACCGCATCACCAACCGCTTTGCCAGCAATTACCTGTCCTATACTCAGGAGGTGCTGGAGCGCACCTGGGTGGAGCTTAGTGCCGGTTACGAAAACCAGTTGACCCCGGGCATGCAAAACGAAACCGACCCGGGGGCGCAACTGGAAGTGGACTGGTTAAGCCCCAATGGACGCACCCGCCTGCAATCGGTGGTGGGGGACTATCACAGCAACCTGCCCAATGTGAGTCACACCCCGGCCTATCTGAGCGGGCGTTACAGTATTTTGCCCGGGCTCTGGTCGCTGGATCTCACCGGTGGCAAATTCTATAACGGCGATCGGGGGGCTGAACTGGCCAGCAACCACTGGTTTGGTGACTATCGGGTGCAGTTTTATTACCGCAAGTCGGGCAACACCACCTTCATGCCCACCGCCCAGTTCATGGGTTTTGACCTGTTCTTCCCGCTGGGGCCCAAACAGTCTTATGCCGTGGGACCCGTGACCTTCCGTGGCGGAGACCACACGGCCATGGGGTTGCAGACCACCATCCACCAGGGGAATAACAACATCACCACCGGCTATGGGGTGGAAACCACCCACGACCATGGGCTGTATCGTGACATTCTGGACTTTGACCGCGCCGGGGTAGAAGACCTGTGGGCCAATATCGCCCGGGTACGTGAAGCAATCAAGGAGGTGCAATAAGCATGTACACAAAATCCGTTCTGACACTGACCGAGGCCCGCACCATTCTCGAGGCGGCCCGATCCAAGGCCCTAGAACAACAGTGGAACGTGGTCATCACCATCGTGGATGATGGCGGACATCTGCTGGTGCTGGAGCGCATGGATGACACCCAACTGGGTTCCATTCAGGTATCTCAGGAAAAAGCCCGCACCGCGCTGCTGTTTCGCCGTCCCAGCAAAATGCTGGAGGACACCATCCTAGACGGTCGAGTGCATATGCTCGCGCTTCCCGGTGCCACCCCGGTGGAAGGGGGTTTACCTCTGCTGGTGGCAGGACGACTGGTGGGAGCCATTGGCGTCTCGGGGGTCAAATCCTCGGAAGATGGCCAGGTGGCTCAGGCAGGGGCCGACTTCGCAGCCACCCTGGTGTAACTCCCAGCCTTGCGCTGGAGCCTTTTTTGCCGGGTAGTGGACCACTTCGGCGATGCCGGGGTCGCCTGGCGTCTGGCCCGGCAGTTGCGCCACGAAGTGGGGGCTGAAGTCTTTCTGTATCTGGACCATTTGCCCACCCTGGCCGCCCTGGTGCCCACCTGTGACGTCAGCGCTCCGGCACAAGAACTGGAGGGCGTTTGGGTGGTACGCTGGGATCCACTCCTGCGCCCTCTAGCGTACACTCAGGTGGTGCTAGAAACCTTCGGTTGTGAGGTGCCTCCCGATGCTCTGCAAGCCATGGCTCGGCAGCATCCCGCACCGGTCTGGATCAACCTAGAATATCTGAGTGCAGAACCCTGGGTAGAGCACTGCCACAGGCTACCCTCCCCCCATCCCCGTCTGCCTCTTACACGGTATTTTTTCTTTCCCGGCTTTACCCCCCACACGGGCGGATTGTTGCGCGAAGCATCGCTTCTGGCACAGCGCGACCGGTTCCAGAACGATCCTTTGGCAATCGAAAACTTTTGGCACAGGCTGCATTGCCCTGCACCCAGCACAGAGACCACGGTCATCAGCCTGTTTGGGTATGATGGCCGTGAACTGCCCAAACTGCTGCACGCCTGGCATGATGGCCCAATGCCCATTCGCTGCCTGATTCCGGCAGCGGACGGTCTGGCACCTGGAGCCCTGGCGTTTTTGCAGCAACAAAGCGGCTCCCGGGCTGAAATCCTGGGTCCCGCCCCCCAGGATCTGCCTCAAGTGGCCCCGCGCGGGGGCCTGCAGCGCTGGGGCGCCCTGGAATGGGTTGTCCTCCCGTTTCTGGCACAACCGGATTACGATCCGTTGCTCTGGGCTTGCCATTTCAACCTGGTTCGGGGTGAAGACTCCTTTGTGCGTGCCCAATGGGCAGCGCGTCCGTTGCTTTGGCAGATCTACCCGCAACCCGAGGAGGCCCACTGGATCAAGCTGGAGGCATTTTTAGATCGCTATCTGGCGGGTTTGCC
>JAJZHV010000110.1 GCA_021804345.1 Pseudomonadota bacterium
CATCGATCGATTTGAAGGAGTTTGCATGAAAGTCATTTATGTCCAACCCGAAGGGGGTTTTGATCGCGTCACTTTAGGCACTCTGGAACCCAGAGCCCCCCAGGCCGGTGAAATCAGTGTACGCATTCGGGCCAGTTCTCTCAACTACCATGATTATGCCGTAGTCAGCGGCCTGTGGGGGCCGAAGGAGCCGCGCATTCCCCTGTCGGATGGCGCCGGTGAGGTCATTGCCGTGGGTCCGGGGGTCAGCACCTTTGGGGTGGGAGATCGGGTGGTCAGCCTGTTTTTTCAAAGCTGGGTGGATGGCAAACCCAGCGTGTGTGATTTCTCCTCGGTGCCCGGAGACGGCGTGGACGGCTTTGCCCGGGAAGTCGTCACCATGCCCGCTGCGGCCTTTACCCATGCTCCTAGGGATTACACCCATGCCGAGTCCGCCACCCTGACCACGGCGGGGCTCACCGCCTGGCGCGCCCTCATGTCCGACGATGCCCTCAAACCGGGGGATACGGTCCTGGTGCAAGGCACCGGCGGGGTGTCCATCTTTGCCCTGCAATTTGCCAAGATGGCTGGTGCCACGGTCATCGCTACCTCCTCCGCGCAGAGCAAACTGGAGCAACTCAAGGCTTTGGGAGCGGATCATGTCATCAATTATCGTGAACATCCCCAGTGGGGCGAAATTGCTCGCGATCTTACCCATGGGCGGGGGGTGGACCATATCATCGAAGTGGGCGGCCCCAAAACCCTGGAACAGGCCATGGTGGCAGCGCGCATTGGGGGGCATGTGTCTATCATCGGTATTCTGACCGGGTTGGAGGGTTCGCTGTCCGTACTCACCGCCATTGTGCGCCAACTGCGCCTGCAGGGCGTGTTGGTGGGCAGCCGCCAGCATCAGCTAGACATGATCCGGGCTCTAGAGGCCAACCCCATGCGCCCGGTTATCTCCCGCACCTTTGCCCTAGAGCAGATCGTCGAGGCTTTCCGGTTTCAGGAGTCCAACCAGCATCTGGGTAAAATCTGCCTAGACATCTAGGCGCAGCAGAGCAAGCCCCCGGGTGCCTGCACCCAGGGGTTACAGGATGATCGGGTCGGGGCCGAATTTTCCCTTGCGCGACTGACGCCCCATTTCTGCCGCCAAACCGGCGCGATTGGCACAGCTGGTTTTTTCCAGGATCAGGCTGACCTTGTTCTTGATGGTGCTCACCGCCAGCCCCAGGGTTTTGGCAATTTCCTCATTGCTTTTGCCCTGACAGATCAGCATCACGATCTCCATGTCCCGGGCCGAGAGTAGATGCATGAAATCGGGCTTCATGCCCAGATGCGCCCGATGATTCGACACCACCTGCACAAAAGTTCGGTGCAGCAGCGGTGTCAGCTTGGCAAAGAGCTTGGTCAGGGCCGGTTGGTCCACGAGGGGCAGGTTATGATAGCTGAAATAGGTGGCCAGCCCCCGCGACTGGTCCACGTATCCATCCGAGGCCAGATTGCGCAGTCCAAAATGATGAAAACGCTCAAGCCAAGGAGGCTGCACTTCCATGGAGGAGTATTCGCCATCCACGAACACCGGGGTGCGGTTTTCGTACCAGTAACGCACCACCGGGGTGTCGATATGCCCTGAGGCGTTGCGGATTTCCTGCAAGTAGCCCGCGGGAAAGTCCACCGTGACCAGATAATCCACCGTAATTCCCAAGGCGTGCAGCGCACCACATCCACACACAAAGGCCTCATGGGGGAGCATGCTGCGCACTTCTCCCCGGATCAAATTCTTGAAATCTTCACTATTCCCAACACGCTTCGATTGTTGAACGCAAGCCTCAAATAATGGATGTGGCATCTATAACGCTTTGTTTGATAGACTAAAATAGTCCTGTTTGTGTATCTGGCGAAAACCCTGAGAGTGATTATGAAACGCAAAAGGGTTGCCGTACACAGTACTTTAGTACTAATACAGACAAAAAGAGTGTAACAAGATGTTACTCATCCAACAGAAAGGGATTTGGTGGGGATAGTCAGACTCGAACTGACACGAATTGCTTCGCTAGAACCTAAATCTAGTGCGTCTACCAATTTCGCCATATCCCCGGCGCTAGAGGGCACCATCCTGTGCTAGCTGTGCTAGACTGCGCACTCGTCACGCAGCAAGGTGGCCTGTGGACCCGGTGGGAACATACTTCAGAAGGGACTTTCTGGTGCCGAGAAGAGGACTCGAACCTCCACAGTGTTGCCACCGCCAGGACCTGAACCTGGTGCGTCTACCAATTTCGCCATCTCGGCACATCAAGCCTCGGCATTTTAAAGGATATCCCGACTTTGTCAACTCAAGCACCGCCACTTCGACTGCAGGACCCCCATCTTGCGCGCGAAAAAGCCAAGTACCCCGACCCGCTGCCTAGCCGCGAATTCGTTCTAGAGATTCTGGAGCGCGAGGGTGTTCCCACCACTGTGGAACACCTGGAGCGCCTGCTCTCCATCCAGACCCCAGAGCGTGATTTGTTTGCGCGCCGCCTGCGCGCCATGGAGCGCGACGGCCAGGTGATGCGCAACCGCAAAAACGCCCTCTGCCTGCCGGCCAAGCTGGATTTCATTCGCGCCAGAATCGAGGGGCATCCCGATGGCTTTGGTTTTGCTCTGCGTGAGGATGGGGGCCCAGATATTTTTCTGGGCAATCAGGAAATGCAACGGGTGTTGCACGGCGACCGGATCATGGTGCGCGTGCTGGGCACCGATGCCCGCGGTCGCCCCGAAGGCACTATCGTAGAAATCCTAGAACATGTGAATCAACGCCTGGTGGCCCGGCTGCACGAAGAGGAAGGGGTGCTCTTTGCCGTGGCCGAAAACAAACGCATCAACCAGGACCTGCTGGTGGCACCGGGCAAGGACGCGGGGGCCAAACCGGGACAGGTGGTCATGGTGGATCTGCTGCGCCAACCCAGCCGCAAGTCTGAACCCATCGCCCAGGTGGTGGAAATTCTGGGGCGCTATGCCGACCCGGGCATGGAAGTGGAAATTGCCCTGCGCAAGCATGAACTGCCCCACGTCTTTTCTGAAGCAGTAGAGGCTCAGGCTAGCAAGCTGCCCAAAAAGGTGCGCCAGGTGGATTTGAAGGGTCGCGAGGACTTGCGCGCCCTGCCCCTGGTCACCATTGATGGCGAAACCGCCCGGGACTTTGATGATGCCGTCTATGCCGAGCCCAGCGCCCGGGGGTTTCGGCTGGTGGTGGCCATTGCCGACGTGTCCCATTACGTCAAGCCCACCGAGGCGCTGGATCAATGCGCCTTAGAACGCGGCAACAGCGTGTATTTTCCACGGCGCGTCATCCCCATGCTGCCCGAGGCCCTGAGCAACGGCCTGTGTTCGCTCAACCCGGAAGTGGATCGGCTGTGTCTGGTGTGCGACCTGCAGGTGTCCCCCCAGGGGGCCATTCTGGACTATCGCTTCTACCCTGCAGTGATGCATTCCCAGGCCCGCCTGACCTACACCGAAGTGGCCAGCCTGCTCGCTGATCCCGCTCAGGCCCCCGAGGCCCGGCGTCCACTCATTGGCCACCTGCAGCATCTGGAGCAGGTGTTTCACGCCTTTCTGCAGGCGCGCCAGCAGCGCGGCGCCATCGACTTTTCCAGCGCCGAAACCCGCATGAACTTTGATGATCGGGGCAAAATCGAAAGCATTCACCCGGTGGAACGCAATGATGCCCACCGCCTCATCGAGGAATGCATGCTGGCGGCTAACGTCTGTGCCGCCAACTTTCTCCTCACTCAGCAACACCCCACGCTGTTTCGTATTCATCCGGTGCCCGCCACGGAGCGCCTGAATGCGGTGCGCGATTTTCTGGGAGAATTTGGCCTGCATCTGGCGGGCGGAGACAAACCCCGGGCCCAGGACTACGCCACCCTGATCCACAAGATTCAAGGCCGCCCCGACCAGCGTCTGCTGGAAACCGTGTTGCTGCGCTCCCTGCAGCAAGCGCAGTACAACCCAGACAACGTGGGCCACTTTGGCCTAGCCTACGAGGCCTACACCCATTTTACCTCCCCCATCCGGCGCTATCCCGACCTGCTGGTGCATCGCTGCATTCGTGCCGTGCTGAGCAAAAAGACCTATGCCCCAGGAGACTGGAAAGCCCTGGGGGCCCATTGTTCCATGACCGAACGGCGCGCCGACGAGGCCACGCGCGATGTGGAAGCCTGGCTCAAGTGCTTTTTCATGAAGGATCGCATCGGCGACGTGTTTGAGGGCTCGGTAAGTTCGGTCACCAGTTTTGGTTTGTTTGTGGCCTTGGATACGGTCTACGTGGAGGGACTGGTGCATATTTCGGAGCTGGGCAGCGACTATTTTCACTACGATGCCGGCCGCCACCAACTGCTGGGCGAGCGCACTGGTCAGCGTTTTCGTCTGGGCGACCGGCTGCAGGTGCAACTGGTGCGAGTGGACATGGAAACCAGCAAAATCGATTTTCAGCCCGTGGGCAGCGCGCCCAAACCCGGCGCCCAGCGCACCAGACAGGCCCAGGGTGCGGCCAAAGTCAGCAAACAGTTTCCGGCCAAGCCCGCCAAGGCGCAACGTGCCCCCGAGACCGCTGGCACGCAGGGCGCGGGTGCACCACAGGCACAGTCCCCAGAGCCCAAAAAGGGTCGCAAGGGCGCAGCTGCGCGCACGCCTGCGCGCGCCAAGCGCTAACCGGAGGGGGCCCAGACTCGTGACTTCAT
>JAJZHV010000111.1 GCA_021804345.1 Pseudomonadota bacterium
ATTCCAGAACTGGGGTTTCATGGCTATCAGTACGCGCGCTAAAACCCAGAGGGACCCACTCATCGAGATGGCACAGGAAGCAACGACAATGAATACACCGCATAAGGGCCCTGGATATTTTCTTCGGGTGGTGGGCTTGGCCGGCGCCTTGGGGTTGATGGCACAACCGGTTCTGGCAGGCGTTTATCCCCCCTGGAGCCAGGGAAAAAACAATCCGGTGCAGTCACGGGGACTGGAATTCACGGTGCCCGAGGTGGACAATCTTCCCGATTTTCATGGAGACCCCACCCATCCCGCCCTGTCGTTACTGGTGGGGGGCAATTACTTTTTTGCCATGGCTCCACTGGTGGCTGCCTTTGAGGAGCGGCACCCAGAATTACGCGGCAAGATCTATTACGAAACCATCCCCCCGGGGTTGCTGGCCCGCCAAATCCAGAATGGAGGCACCATCACCGTGGGCAACATGACCTGGACGGTGCAGGCGGACGTGTATGCGGCCGGGTTGCGGGCCGTCAAAGCCATGGCCGGGCAGGGGTTCATTCAGGGGCAGGTGGTGCCCTATGTCACCAATACGTTAACGATCATGCTGCCCCGGGATAATCCGGCGCATATCCAGTCCTTGCAGGATCTTGGCAAACCGGGGGTCAGACTGGTCATGCCCAATCCCGAATTTGAGGGCATCGGGCGCCAGATCAAGGCTTCTCTGGTGAAGGCTGGGGGCGAATCCCTAGAGCAGGAGGTGTATGACACCAAGGTTAAAAATGGCGAGAACCACATGACCCATATCCATCATCGGCAAAGCCCCATGGCCTTGATGAGCGGTCAGGCCGAAGCTGGGGTCACCTGGATTTCCGAAGCCCTCTTTCAGGAGCAGGCGGGTAACCCCATCACCCACGTGACGATTCCCGAGGCCCTCAATTCCACGGCCATCTATGCGGCCGGAATGGTGAAGGGAGCGCCCCATCCCGAGGCAGCCAAAGCTTGGCTGGACTTCTTGGTCTCGCCAGAGGCACTGGCCATCTTTGAACGCTATGGATTCAAACCCTATCAGCCCTGAGCACCCAGAGGCGGTTCAGGCATTTGTGAGTGCGCTCAAGGCTTGAGCGCACTCAGTCTAATCGGCGGTTTTTTGGCCCTGACCCGGCGCTGATCTCCACCTGGGTGCAAAACTGTTCTTGCAGCGCATGGATGATCGCAATGGATTCCTGGCTTTCTACCTTGTAATAGATATGCTTTCCCTCGCGCCGGGTGCTCACTAACCCTTCTTCCCGTAATACCGCCAGTTGCTGCGATAGGGTCGGTTGGCGAATGGCCAAAGAGGATTCCAGTTCGCTCACACATTGTTCACCGGTGGCCAATCGGCAGAGCAGGACCAACCGATCCGGATTGGCAAGGACTTTCAGCAGTCCGCAGGCCCGATCGGCCGAGGCGTACATGGATTCAAAATTCAGTGTATTCAATGCGTTGGAATTTTCCATCCGTTTTTCTCCACACAATGATTGACATTATACTCACAAACAATATATAAATGCACATTATGTAATCTAATATAATGTAATCGACGTTGCATCTTGCAGGTTTCAGGCTTAGTCTTTAGAACGCATGAGTCTGTGGGCTTGTTACGCAACGGAAATCGATTGGGAGATAAGGGATGGACTCAGGACTGTGCACTACCACTCGCCGCATGTTCTATGCCCTGCTGTTGGCCGGGGTTGTGGGGCACTCCCCAGGCGCCTTGGCACAGGCACAAGGCCCCCTGGCCGAGGACCCCTCCGCGGTCTGGTCGCGAACCAGCAGCTTTGATGGCGTGGTGGAGGCCGAACGGCAAACCATCGTGGCCGCCCAGGTGTCGGGTGCGGTGCTGGAAGTTCTGGTCAAGGTGGGCGAAAGCGTCAAGGCGGGGCAAGTACTGATCCAGCTCGATGCCCAGGCCGCCGCGCAGGCAGCAACCGTCCAAAGGGCGCAACTGGAGGCGGTACGGGCTGATCTGGAAGTGGCGGGCAAGGACTTCGAACGTCAAAAACAACTGTTTCAGCAGGACTATATCAGCAAGGCGGCCTTCGAGCGTGCGCAAGCCCGCTACCAAGCGGCCCAGGCCCAGGCCGGGGCGCACCAGGCCCTGAGTGGAGCGGCTCAAACTCAGGCGGGTTACTATACCTTGCGCGCGCCTTACGCGGGCGTGGTGGCAGAGATTCCAGCCATGCCGGGGGAGATGGCCATGCCGGGCAAGCCGTTACTGACCTTGTATGATCCCTCTCATCTTCGGGTTACCGCGGCCGTGCCCCAGGGCGCACTCGACCCAGCGCTGAGCGCACAAAAAGTCAGGATCGAGATCCCGGGTCTGACCTCGCCCAGTGCCTGGATTACGCCGGCCACCGTCAAAATATTCCCCACGGTGGATGCCCCCACCCATACCCAGCAGGTTCGTCTGGGGTTGGGGCCACACCCCGTAGCCCTTGCTCCGGGACAGTTTGCACGCCTCTGGATTCCTGCCACTCAGCAGAGCATGACGACGCTGCATGTCCCCTTGACGGCGGTGGTGCGACGAGCGGAAATGACAGGCCTGTACGTTCTGGACGCCCAGGGGCATCCGCTGTTGCGGCAGGTTCGACTGGGTCGCGTGCTGAATGATCAGGTGGAAGTGCTCAGTGGTTTGGGTTCCGGGGAACGGGTGGCTGCAGATGCCCAGGCGGCATTAACCGGTGCGCATTGAGGGCCTCATGAAAAAACACATGGGTATTTCCGGGCGTATCGCCTCCTTTTTTCAGGATGCGCAGATCACCCCCCTGTTGGCACTGGTCGCCTTTTTGCTGGGCGCTTTTGCGGTACTGGTCACACCCCGGGAGGAAGAACCCCAGATCAACGTCACCATGGCCAATGTGCTGATCCCTTTCCCCGGCGCCTCGGCCGAGGATGTGGAAAAAATGGTCGCCACTCCGGCTGAACAAGTCTTGTCCCAGATTCAGGGTATCGAGCATGTACTGTCTGTGTCCCGGCCTGGAATGGCCGTCATGACGGTACAGTTCAAGGTGGGGGTACCGCGCATCGAAGCCTTGGTGCGCTTGTACGATACGGTCAATGCCAATGCCGACTGGCTGCCCCATGCGCTGGGTGCGCTACCTCCTCTCATCAAACCCAAGGGCATCGATGATGTGCCCATTGTGACCCTGACCCTGTACAGCAAGAATCCTGCTGTGGGGGCCTACGATCTGGAACGCGTGGGGCATAGCATTGAAACGGATCTCAAACGGGTACAAGGCACCCGTGAAGTGGTCACATTGGGTGGTCCTGGGCGCGCGGTTCGGGTGGATATCGATCCGGCCCGTCTGTTTGCCACAGGAGTTAGCCTGAGCCAGATTCGCCGTGCCCTGCAGGCGGCCAATCTGGGTTTGCCTCTGGGCGATATTCTCAGTGCCAACCGGGCGATCGCACTGGAATCAGGAGACTACCTGAAGGACGCCCAGGATGTGGGGGAATTGATCATCGGCGTGCACCAGGGACGCCCCATTTATCTGCGGGAAGTGGCGCAAGTCGCCAACGGCCCCCTCATTCCCAAGCGCTATGTCTGGTATGGTACCAGTGGGTCGCAGCCGCAGGAGTATCCGGCTGTGTCCCTGAGTATCACCAAAAAACCGGGTGAAAACGCCATCGATGTGGCCAATGCGGTGATGCAGCGGGTACAGGGGCTGAAAAACACCATCATCCCCGCGGATGTGATCGTGGCAGAAACGCGCAATTACGGCGAAACGGCCAACGACAAAGCCAAAAAACTGATTCAGAAACTACTGTTTGCCACGGCCTCGGTGGTGGCTCTGGTCTTCATCGCCCTGGGCCGGCGCGAAGCCGCCATTGTGGGAACGGCCGTGATCCTGACCCTGACGGTCACCTTGTTTGCCTCCTGGGCCTGGGGCTTTACCCTGAATCGGGTCTCCCTGTTCGCGCTCATTTTTTCCATCGGGATTCTGGTGGATGATGCGATTGTCGTGGTAGAGAACATCCATCGGCACCAGCAGTTATTTCCCACCAGATCCTTGCATCAAATCATTCCGGGCGCAGTGGATGAAGTGGGTGGTCCCACCATTCTGGCCACCTTGACGGTCATCGCTGCGCTGCTCCCGATGGCGTTCGTTTCCGGGCTCATGGGGCCCTACATGAGCCCAATTCCCATCAATGCCAGTATGGGGATGCTCTTGTCCTTGACTATCGCGTTTGTGGTAACGCCTTGGCTGGCGCGGCTCTGGCTCAAGGCCAGTGCGCATGGACATCACCCTGCGGAGGGTCACTCCACCGCCGAGCAAGCCTTTGCCCCGAGCGGCATGGCGGCTCGCCTAGATCCCCTGTTTCGCAAAATTTTTTCCCCTTTGCTGGATGAAACTCGGGGTCGTCGCAATCGACGCCTCCTGGGTTTGGGAATCGCCGCATTGATCCTCGTTTCCTTGCTCTTGCCCGCAACCGGGTTGGTGCTGCTTAAAATGCTGCCCTTCGATAACAAGTCCGAGTTTCAGGTGGTGGTGGACATGCCGGCAGGCACCCCCTTGGAGCAAACCTCGGCCCTGCTGCATGAATTGGGGGCTTATCTGGCCACCGTTCCGGAAGTCACCGACTATCAGGCGTATGCGGGCACGGCGGCTCCCATCAACTTCAATGGGTTGGTGCGTCAGTATTATTTGCGTG
>JAJZHV010000112.1 GCA_021804345.1 Pseudomonadota bacterium
AACTGGTGTGCGTGGCCGAACCGCCCGCGCGCAAGGGCGGTGTGCTGGTGGTGGACGTGGCCCAACTGGTGGACAGATTAAAAAACGAAGCCAAGGTACTCTGAGGACGATATGACACAAATTCTGGTGATTGCAGAGCATGATAACCAGCACTTGAAAGCGGCCACGCGCCACGTGCTGACGGCAGCCCTGGCCCTGGGGGGCCCTATTCATCTGTTGGTGGCAGGCGCCGGCTGCCAGGCTGTGGTGGCTTGTGCCAGCCAGTTGCCGGGGGTAGATCAGGTCCTCCACTGCGAAGACGCCGCCCTGGCTCAGGGAGGGGCCGAAAACCTGGCCCTGCTGGTGGCCTCTCTGGCGCCGGCTTATACCCATATCCTGGCGCCGGCCACGGCGTTTGGTAAAAACTGGACCCCGCGTCTGGCCGCATTGCTGGATGTGGCCCAGATTTCTGACATCATTCGTGTGGATGGACCCGACACCTTCACCCGCCCAGTCTATGCCGGCAGCCTATGGGCAACCCTGCGTTGCAACGAGGCCATCAAGGTGCTGACCGTGCGTCCTAGCGCCTTCGAGGCGGTGGCCGAATCCGGGGGCGCGGCTCCGGTGATCGCCGGCCCAGGAGTGGCCGAATCCTCCCTGTCGCACAGAACGCAACTCACCCTCACGCAGTCCTCACGCCCCGAGCTGGAAGCAGCGCGGGTCGTGGTTTCGGGGGGACGTGGGCTGGGCAGTGCCGAAAACTATCAGGCCCTGCTAGAGCCCTTGGCCGACAAGCTCAACGCAGCCCTGGGGGCCTCTCGGGCCGCAGTGGACTCGGGCTACGTGCCCAATGATTATCAGGTGGGACAAACGGGCAAGATCGTGGCTCCCGACCTGTACCTGGCCATTGGCATTTCGGGCGCGATTCAGCATCTGGCTGGCATGAAAGCCTCGCGCGTCATCGTGGCCATCAACAAGGACCCGGATGCCCCCATCTTTGGGGTGGCCGACTATGGACTGGTGGGAGATCTGCACACGCTCGTTCCCGCGCTCACCGCAGCCCTGTGAGGAGGCGGTTTAGCGCGGCCAGCCGCGTAAACAACCGGAACCGCGGGTAAACCGACGGTTCAGACGGACTGCAGGGGGATGGTATAACCTTGGCGTTTGATGCGGTTGTGGGCATCCACATAAATCAACCGGGGTTCGAAGGTGCGCAATTCTTCTTCCGTGTATTGGGCATAGGTGGCGATAATGAGGATGTCGCCCACCTGAGCCTTGCGCGCCGCGGCGCCGTTGACCGAAATCATGCCCGAACCGCGCTGGCCGCGAATGGCATAGGTAGTGAAGCGCTCGCCATTGTTGACATTGTAGATGTCGATTTGCTGGTACTCCACAATGTCCGCAGCCTCCAGCAGGTTCTCATCGATGGCGCAGGAGCCTTCATAGCCGAGCTCCGACTGTGTGACTGTTACCCGGTGCAATTTGGCTTTCAACAGGGTTCGAAGCATGTCAGGATTCCTAAATCTGGTTGCAAAAGCCCGTTTCTACATCGAGGCTTCGGAAATTCACAAGGCAGCATAAGATCAATGAGTGCAATATTGCGCTGCAACAGGATATTATGGTATCAGGAATTGTGCGGTTTTTGACAGGATCTTAACAAAATGGATGAAACTTTTTCGTTCTCTCTGCCACCAAATTGGGAATCTCAGGTACAGAAGGCGCTGGAGGAAGATCTGGGGTCGGGGGATTTGAGTGCCGCCCTGATTGCTCCGGAACGCAACGCCCAGGCCCGGGTGATGGTGCGCGAAGAGGCGGTGCTGTGCGGCAGCGCCTGGTTTGGAGAGGTGTTTCGTCAACTGGACCCAGAGGTGGAAGTGACCTGGGCAGCCCAGGAAGGGCAGTGGCTGGCAGCCGGCACGTGCGTGGTGCAGGTGCGGGGTAGGGCGCAGGCCTTGCTCAGCGCCGAGCGCACGGCCTTGAATTTTTTGCAAACCCTCTCGGGCGTGGCCACCCAAACCCACCACTTCGTGGCCGCGGTGCAGGGCTACCGCGCCCAGATCGTGGATACCCGCAAAACCCTCCCGGGGCTGCGCTTGGCGCAGAAGTATGCGGTGCGCGTGGGCGGCGGGCAGAATCATCGGCTGGGCCTGTACGACGCCATCCTCATCAAGGAAAATCACATCGCCGCTGCCGGTGGCTTGGCACAGGCCTACCATAGCGCCTGCAGCGCAGGGCATCCGGGGCAATTCATTCAATTGGAAGTGGAAACCCTGGAGCAGTTACAACAGGCCCTGGACTTGGGGGTGCCCATGCTGCTACTGGACAACATGACCCCGGCGCAACAGGTGCAGGCCGTAGCAATGACCCAGGGGCGGGCCCTGCTGGAGGTGTCTGGGGGGGTTACACTGGATACGGTGCGCGCCATTGCCGCTACGGGTGTAGACCGGATCTCGGTGGGCGCACTGACCAAGGATGTGCGCGCCATTGACTATTCCCTGCGCATGCAGGACGCCTGAAAACCCTTGCGCTGCCAGCGCAACACACTGTGGAAACCGAAAGATGTCTGTCCTTGTGAATGTGGAATATGAACAACCCGGCAGCTGTACCCTGTCCCAGGCCTGGGCCCGGATTCCCGATGAACCCTCCCAGACTCGGCGCGCCGAGCTCAAGGCCCACATTGGCGCAGCCTTGCAGCAACAACAGGCCGCTCTGGTGGCCCATTACTATGTGCATCCAGACTTGCAGGATCTGGCAGAGTCCACCGGTGGGTTGGTGGCCGATTCGCTGGAGATGGCCCGTTTTGGCAAAAATCACCCTGCCCAGACGCTGGTGGTGGCCGGTGTTCGCTTTATGGGAGAAACCGCCAAAATTTTATCCCCAGAAAAAACCGTATTGATGCCCAACCTTGAAGCCACCTGTTCCTTGGATCTGGGTTGCCCGCTGGAGGCTTTTGGACCTTTTTGCGATGCGCATCCGCAGCGCCAGGTGGTGGTTTATGCTAATACCAGCGCCGAAGTGAAGGCCCGTGCGGACTGGGTGGTGACTTCCGGCTGCGCTGTGGATATTGTGGCCCATCTGCATCAACAAGGGCATAAAATCCTGTGGGGGCCAGACAAGCATCTTGGGCGCTATGTGCAGCAGCAAACCGGGGCCGATATGTTACTGTGGGAGGGCTCCTGTGTGGTGCATGAGGAATTCAAGGC
Organism: Pseudomonadota bacterium; assembly: GCA_021804345.1. Taxonomy (GTDB): domain Bacteria; phylum Pseudomonadota; class Gammaproteobacteria; order Burkholderiales; family Ferrovaceae; genus JAJZHV01. The sequence goes on from JAJZHV010000112.1 coordinate 3,183, forward strand.
CCAGGAGCTGGAAACACTCATGCGCCAGTATCCCGAGGCCGATGTACTGGTGCATCCGGAGTCGCCAACTGGCGTAATCGCCCTGGCGGATGTGGTGGGCTCTACATCGGCCATTCTAAAGGCCGCGCAAGAGCGGTCGGCACACACCTTCATCGTGGCCACAGATAACGGCATGATGCACCGGTTGCGACAACAAAATCCCCAGAAGACGTTTCTTGAAGCCCCCACCGCCGGGTCCAGTGCCACCTGTCGCAGCTGTGCCCATTGCCCCTGGATGGCTATGAATGGTCTGGAAAACCTGCTCCAGGAGCTGACCACCCCCACACAATTCATCCGGATCGACTCCGAACTGGCCCGGCGGGCGCAAATGCCCATTCAGCGCATGCTGGACTTTACCGCAGCACGCGCCCAGCGCACCCCGGGGGTTGGGGCTGCCAGCGGCCTGGTACCGGGCATTGGCGCAGCGTAAATGCCGCAGTGGCCCAAGGGCCCAGGCTGCAGCAACAGCGCACCGAAAGGCAAGGATTCTTGGCCTCAGATCTCGGTGAGCAGGCCTGGGCAGATGGTGGGCAGGGCCTGCTCCAGAGTGAAGGGATAATCGCGGCTGAAATGCAGCCCGCGACTTTCGTGGCGCGCTAGCGCCGAACGCACGATCAGGTCAGATACCATGACCAGATTACGCAATTCCAGCAAATCGCGGCTCACATGAAAATTGGCATAAAACTCCCGAATCTCCTCTGAGAGCAGACGCAGGCGATGGGCGGCGCGCTCCAAACGCTTGTCGGTGCGCACAATGCCCACATAGTCCCACATGAAGCGGCGTAACTCATCCCAGTTATGGGAGATGACGATTTCCTCATCCGCATCGGTGACCTGACTACTGTCCCAGGGCGGAAGCGGGTAGGGAGGCTGCACCGTTTGACCCAGAATATGTCTACTGGCCATGGTGGCCATCACCAGACACTCCAGCAGGGAATTGCTGGCCAGGCGGTTGGCGCCGTGCAACCCGGTGCAGGCGGTTTCACCAATGGCATAGAGCTGTTGCAGGTCGGTTTTACCCTCCAGGTCGGTTACGATGCCCCCGCAGGTATAGTGGGCCGCCGGAACCACCGGAATCGGGTCTGTGGCCATGTCGATGCCCAGCGCTAGGCAGCGCTGATAGATAGTGGGAAAATGTTCGGTGATGAAGGCTTTTCCCTTGTGGGTGATATCCAGAAACACGCAATCCAGCCCATGTCGTTTCATCTCGAAGTCGATGGCGCGCGCCACGATGTCCCGGGGTGCCAGTTCAGCGCGCGGATCATGCTCCGGCATGAAGCGCTGTCCCGAGGCTAGCCGCAACACGCCACCTTCGCCCCGCACTGCCTCGGAAATCAGAAAGGATTTGGCATGGGGATGGTACAGGCAGGTGGGGTGAAACTGGATGAATTCCATGTTGGCCACGCGACAGCCGGCGCGCCAGGCCGCTGCGATGCCATCTCCCGTGGCG
>JAJZHV010000113.1 GCA_021804345.1 Pseudomonadota bacterium
CATGCCCGTTCCCGGGCAGCCCGGGCGCAGGTGGAAATTGCCCGTTTGGGGTACATGGCCCCACGGCTGCGCGAAATGGCCAAACTGGCCGGTCCGCAAGGGCGACAGCGCAGTGGCACGGGTGGGCGGGGTGCGGGAGAATCCCATACCGAACTGGATAAACGTAAGATTCGAGATCGCATTGCCGAGTTGCAGCAGGATATTTCGGCCATGGAGGGTGAACGCCAAACACAACGGATGCGCCGCAAGGAACGCCAGGACTTAGCCCATGTGGCACTGGTGGGCTATACCAATGCGGGCAAGTCCACGCTGATGCGGGCGTTGACAGGGAGCGAAGTCCTGGTGGAAAACAAACTGTTTGCCACCCTCGACACCACGGTGCGCATGCTTCAGCCAGAGTCTGTACCCCAGGTACTGGTGAGCGACACCGTGGGTTTTATCAAGAATCTGCCCCACGGGTTGGTGGCTTCCTTCAAATCCACGCTGGAGGAAGCGCTGGACGCCTCTTTATTGTTGCATGTCATCGACGTCAGCGACCCTGGGTTTCAACGGCAACTCCAGGTGACCGATCAGGTACTGGCCGAAATAGGAGCGCAGGCAGTACCGCGCTTACACGTGTTCAACAAACTGGACCAGGTGGGCGATGAGGCCGCTCAGTCCGATTGTCTGCGCACGCTGCAAGCACAGGATCCGGGTTGTCTGGTCATGAGTGCTCGTGAGGAAACAGCAATCGCCGGGCTACGGCAGACGATACTGGCTTTTTTCCGCAAGGATTTGCAGGAGGCCGAGTGGTTTGTTCCCTGGTCCGAGCACAAGCTGCGTGCGGACATTTTTTCCCAATGTGAAGTGCTGCAGGAACACTGCGATGCGCAAGGCGCGCTGTTGCGCATCCGTGGAACGCGCGCTACCATTGACCATTTGGCCTCATTCATCCCCAAGGATCCTGTCATGCCGCTCACCAAGGGATATACCCAACTCATTGCCGAAGCCCGGTCAAAAATCACCACCTTGACGCTGGCTCAGGCCCGGGAAAAATTCAACGATCCGCAGGTCGTGTTTGTGGATATTCGGGATGTGCGCGAACTGGAACGAGAGGGCATGATCCCCGGGGCTTTTCATGCGCCGCGCGGCATGCTGGAATTTTGGGTCGATCCCGAAAGTCCATACTATAAAGACATCTTTGGTTCGGGGAAGGAATTTGTTCTCTACTGCGCCTCGGCGTGGCGTTCCAGTTTGGCTACAGCCCAGTTGCAGGAGATGGGGTTGCGTCCTGTGTGCCACATGGAGGGCGGCTTCAAGGCATGGAAGGAAGCCGGCTTCCCGGTTGCAGAAAAACCGCAGCATCCGCACCCCTAGGTCCGTTATCAACCGGATTGCGGCGTTTGCCGCGTGCCTAGTACATCCAGGGATAAAGCCCTGGTGACATCATCCAGGGGTCGAATCCAGGCCCATAAAACCCCATGGGATAGTCCGCAACGGGCTGGCGTTTTGGCCATAAATAGAGGGAATCCACGGCCAATCGGGGGAAAATGTAGTCCGATTTTCCAACTTTCCCAAAGGTCGGAGTCTGCACCGTCCCGGTAAAAGTAATTTCCCTTGCCGGCCGATAAATTTCCGGGTCGTAAAATCCGCTGGCACAGGCAATGAAACGTCCATTGGTTTGATCGGATTGTTCGGGACGGGCCTCCTCATCCAATGGACGGCTAACCACCTGAAAACAGGTTTCGTTTTTTTCCGTGTTATCGATGCTGGCGATGGTTCCTCCCCAGCGTACGGGTTTGCCCAAGGTGTCCGGTTGGGTTTGTGCCAGGTGCGGCGAAATTGGGGCAAAATCGTTGCCCGCCAGCGGCCCTGGGGGTAAGGTGCTACAGGCGCTCACACCCAGAGCCAGCAGGAGTGCGCAAATTTGGGGGTGATACTTGGCGGGGCTCGGAAATATTCTGATCAGATGGGTTTTCATGGTGCGAAGACCTCTCGTTGTGAATAATGATCTGTTGCTTGTTGCGCTTGCAAAGATGTTCCAGCGTCTCTGAGAATTTTCGCAAAATTTCTGTTTGTCGTGGATTTTTTCTGCCAGCATGAAGCGCTCCATCACGCAGGGGTTTCCTGCTCAACGCTGGAGGAGTTCTCAGGATGACAACGATCCATTGAACCGATGTTTTTTGCTTGTTTCAAGAAGAGCGGCTAATACGGCAGCGCCTTGAAGCGCCACGACACATAAGAAAACAGCCATGTAGTGGTGATGATCCATCAGGGGCCCCACCCACAGGGGGGTCAGGGAAATTCCCGCATCCTGGCCGGCATAAACAAATCCATACACACAGCTTTGACAATCGGTCACCCGTTTGCTGTTGGCAGCAAACCGAGCCATCAAATGGCGAAAGGGTCCTGCAACGCCCATGGAAAAACCCATGCAGGGCAGCAAAATGAAAATCAACCAGGCTGGCAGCAATTCTGAGGCTAAAAACAAGGCCAAAATGGCAGAGGCGGATAAGGATATGGCCACCGGTTTTTGATGGGCAATCTGTTTGCTGGCAAGGAAACCGCCCGCAATGACTCCCAGGCCGTTACCCACCAGATAAACGGCCATGCAGATGGAAGCCGCATACAGACTTAGACCGTAGTAATGTTTGAGTAAGGGAATGGCGTAGTTCTGGAGTGTGCCAAAGGCGGCGTTGGATAAAAAGAAATATGAAAAACTGAACCAGACCACGGGATTGCGCAGAAATGAAAGCCGTTTTCCGGTGGCCTTCGTGTGATCCTGGTGTGTGTCCGGTGCTTGCTCCACGCGAATCAGGCGACGTTTCCAGATCAGTACCAGCAGAACCACACTCACCAGCAATGCGGCAAACAGACCCGCGTCATGCCAATTGGTGCGATTGCTCACGGCAATCACCAGAGGTGGGGCTATGGCCCAGCCAATGATGCCGGCAATGCTGTGGGTTGAAAAGGCGTGACCCAGGTTAGCGGGATTGATCCGGAAATTGATGATCGAATAATTCACCGGATGGATGACCGCATTTCCCAATCCCGAAAAAACCACCGATAACAGCAGCATGGGATAGCCCGTGGCAAAGTAGATCGAAAGCCCGGCGCCAATGAGCAGGCACATTCCAACGTACAGAACTCGAACTGGCCCAAAGCGATGAACCACAAATCCGCTTGCAAATTGTCCGCAACCGGAAACGATGAAGAATACCGTCATGAGCAGTCCCAGTCGGGTGTAGGACAAGTGAAGTTCGTTGACCAGCAGGGGGAACAGCGGGGGTAGCAATAAATGAAAAAAATGAGTTAAACCATGGGCGACCGAGACCATGGTAATGGTCTTGTAATCGTCTTGAGTAGAGTAGGCCTGATGATCGGATGGGTGTGTCAATTCACGGCTGCTTGCGGACATGATCGCTGTAACAGGGGGCTGTGGCAGGGATTGTTATCATGCGGAAATTGATATGAGGAGGTGTTTTTTTTTGTAAGAAGCCGTACAGCGTCCCCTGCTTGCTCCACAACCGGGACTGGCAAGCAGGCGCTCAAGAAATCAGTCGAGCCAGGGTAAACGCTGCCGCTGCCGCTGCGCCACCAATGAACAAGGTTTGGAGAGCGCTGGTGAAACGTGGGGTACCGGTAAACCCCCCCTTGAAAAAGCCAAAGAGTGCTAGGGCCAGCAGTGTCATAAGGACGGAATAGGGTAGGGCAGTCGTGATGTTAGCGCAGAGAAAGTAGGGCAGAATGGGAATCAGGCCACCTGCGATATAGGCGCCTGCAATGGTCAGCGCGCTGCGCGCGGCGCGTCCGGATTCGGGCTGCTCCAGCCCCAATTCAAAACGCATCATGAAGCGCACCCAGGCATCCCGATCCTGGCGTAGGGCATGCACCACCGGCGCGCATTGCTCGGGGGTAACCCCATAAGCTTCAAACACCTCGACCACTTCTGCGGCTTCCTGTTCGGGAATGGTGTCAATTTCATGGCTTTCCCGTTGCAGTTCGTGCACGTAATGTTCGGCATCACCACGAGCGGCAAGAAATCCTCCCAGCCCCATGGCAATGGCACCGGCTGCAATCTCGGCCAACCCTGCCGTGGTAATGATGCGACTGGAATCCACGGCCCCGGACAAACCAGCGGCCAGGGCAAAGGGCACCGTCAAACCGTCGGACATGCCGATAACCACATCACGAATGGTGTCAGAGGCACGGAAATGTTTTTCGCTGTGAGGAGTCAGTGGCATCAAGCCGTCCCCTGAATCGCAAGTTCGTCCACGCCTACTGCGGCTTGCTGCGTTCCTGCAGGGTACGCGCATCGATATAGGATTTGATGGCCCATACGGCTTCTTGCGTGAATACGGTTCCATAGGCCGGCATGACCACCCGCCCTTCACTGTTCTTTCGGCCGTTGAGCGTCACTTCCTTGAAGTAATCATCCACGTCCTTCAGGCAATCCTCCTGCTTTGGTCCGGAAGGCATGGCCAGACAGTCGCGATCCAGGGCCAGCAAATCGGGTGCTACGCCACCGGATACGGCATTCAGGCCGTGACAGGCGGCACAATTATGCAGATAGCCCTCTGCGCCCACGGCCACCGCCCGGTCGTTGCCCCGGTAGGGGTTGGGTTCGATCCAGTCACTGCCCAAGGGTTTGAGCGTGGAGGTATCCACCGGATGGGGCGT
>JAJZHV010000114.1 GCA_021804345.1 Pseudomonadota bacterium
TTCCGGACAACACCCTTGTATTGGACCCGGCTTTCGTCTGCAGTGGGAACCTGCCCAGGACTGTCATGTCCTGCTGTATCCGGAAGGGATGGTCAAACTCAACCAGAGCGCAGGAGAAATTCTGAAGCGCTGTGATGGCACTCAGACCTTGTCGACCCTCATCTCCACGCTGGAGGAGGCGTTCCAGACCGAAGGGCTGGCAGCGGAGGTGACCAATTTTTTACACTGGGCGCAACAGCAACGGTGGATTGTTTGGCGTTGAGCGCGCACAGCCAAAGACCCCAATGACCGCGCCAGCCCCCTCCCCCACGCCCCCCGCTCCCCCCCTGTGGATATTGGCGGAGCTCACCTATCGCTGCCCTCTGCATTGTGCCTTTTGCTACAACCCGGTGGACTTTGCCCGGCACACGCAAGAGCTGGAAACGGACCAGTGGATTCGGGTACTGCACGAGGCGCGCGCGCTGGGTGCCGTGCAGTGCGGGTTTTCCGGAGGGGAACCGCTATTGCGTGAGGATCTGGAGATTCTCGTGCGCGAAGCGCAGGGGTTGGGCTATTACACCAATCTCATCACCTCGGGCGTCGGTTTGACCGAAGCGCGCGCCCAGCGCCTGAAAGATGCAGGTCTGGACCATATCCAGTTGTCGTTTCAGGACAGCACACGGGAAGTCAATGACCTGCTGACCAATACCCATACCTGGCAACTCAAACATCGGGTCGCAGCCCTGATCAAACAGCATGACTGGCCGATGGTCGTCAACGTGGTGATCCATCGGTTGAATATCGACCATATCGGTCGCATCATCGAGATGGCGCACGAGTTAGGGGCCGAATATCTGGAATTGGCCAATACCCAGTATTATTCCTGGGCCCACGTGAATCGTGACCAGTTGCTCCCAACCCGCGCCCAACTGCAGCAGGCCGAAGCCGAAACGGATCGCTGGCGCAACATTCTCAAAGACCAGATGCGAATCTTCTTCGTGTCGCCCGACTATCATGAAGCCAGACCAAAAAAATGCATGAACGGCTGGGGCAATGTGTTCTTGACCATTACCCCGGATGGCGTAGCCCTACCTTGTCATACGGCACGGATGCTGCCTGGGCTCACTTTCGACAATGTACGCGAGCGCTCCATCGCACAGATCTGGTATGAGTCGCCGAGTTTTAACCGTTACCGCGGCACCGGATGGATGAAGGAGCCTTGCAGCAGTTGCCCCGACAAGGAAAAGGATTTGGGCGGATGTCGTTGCCAGGCCTACCTGCTGGCTCAGGATGCCGAGGCGGCCGACCCCGTCTGCCCCAAAAGCCCACACCATGCTGTGGTCATGGCCGCTGTGGAGCAAGCAGAGGCCCGTGTACAACCAGCCCAAAGTTCTGGTTGCAGCACTCTGGGGCAAAACCAGCCCCACGGCGTGGCGCAAACCCATGCCGTGCTGGTCTATCGGGGGCCCAAAGAATCCCTCGCCCTCAGTGCCAACCCCCTCACCCGAACGCCCTGATTCGGTCCCTGCGCACTCAGGGCACTTTGCCCTGCAGACGGAGGGTGACCTGTTTGTAGACCCCATAGATCAGCATCACGACGTTTTTGAGAATGCCCAGCCAGACAAAATTGATGCGCAACAAAATGAGAAACAGCAGGTTCATCATGCAGGCATCCTTGAAATCGATCCAATCACCGGACGAGGTCCTATAGGCAAAAGCCAGATTGACACTGCCCAGAAACAGATAAGCCAGAGCAAAAATCCGGCATAACCAGAGCCATTCCTTTTCTGCCAGATGCAGATGCGGGCCCAGAATATACTTGACCGGATAGCCCCAGCGCAACCAGGGCGGAATGACCAGGCTCAGCGCCAAGGCCCAGTAGAGCAGCGTGGGACGCCAGAAGAACAGCGCCTGGTACCAAGCTTGTGTGGGAGGACGCAAAATCCACCACAGGGCCACAACCCCCAACAGGGTAAAGGTTGCCATCAACACCCGGGCCGCCGGATCGATGGAACGCAGAAAAGCCCAAAGAAAAAAAGTACGCCTCATTTCAACCACCACCAGGAAATGGCCAATCCCGCAATCCAGAGCACCTCCACCACCAGCGCCCGATAGGTTTCCACAAACAGCGTGAGAGTGGGGACCTGAGCTTGTGCGCCCTGCGCCTGCGCCTGGATGAGCCCTGCCTGAAACGGGCTGCTGGGAACCCGGGTCATGGTCCGCTGCACGTTTCTGAGCGTTTTGGCCGGGGAAAGTGCCAGGCGGGCAATCGTATTACGTCTGGCACTAGCCTGATGTTTGTGCAAAATGGATTCCCGCAAACAACTGGCGCAAGGTTTTCCGGAAAACTGTAAATGCCCCTTGGCACAGGCCTGGATTAGACCACTATGCTTGTTGGCATAGCCCCCCAGCACCTCGATCCATTCTGCGGCCGTGGGTCGCCCGGATACAGACCAGTCGAAGGAGCGATCGAACAATTCACGCAAATTGTCTGGAAAGGCCTCATGAACGCTGGCCGGAACCGCCTTGACGGTTCGATGGGGCATACGCCCGTAGGGATAAAGCCCCATCTTGATGCGTTGCGCCAACTCGCTGGGAACACCATGGGCGTTCTTGGAAATTCCTACATACGGATGCACGCCAAAATTCAGCAATCTGAAAATGATCGTGGCCAGTGCAAACCAATCCTGGGCTTCCGGATGGGATACGGCCTTGTCATGAAATTCAGGAGCCAGGTACTCTGGTGTTACCTGGGGCGCTTCCGAGGAAAAGTTGTCGGCATAGATTCGAAAACCGTCGCAATCCAGAATAGAAACAAATAACTCCTCTTTATAGACTTTCAGATTCATGGGTTTCAGATCCACCACTGCAATCTTTTTTCCATGCAGGCAACGGATGAGAGAGGCCAGATTGTAGGAAATGGCCACCAGTTTTCCGAAATCGGCCTGAAAACCCTCCTGGGCTGCTTGCCGTCGAGTCAACAAGTAGTCCAGTTCCAGCGTTCGGCTAAAATCGATCTTTTCCATGACAAAGCCGGTAAACCCTTGCGCTCCTTCGGTAACAGCCACCGGCCAGGCCAACTGAACCACCGATTCATGCCCAGGAGGAATCTCTGGCAAATCGGGCTTGTTCTGTATCATCCAGTTGATTTTTTGGGCGTATTGTTCGCGCTGGGTCGCTTCGGTACTGGCATGATAGATTTTTGCAACGTAACCTGGCTTCCCTTCGATATGGAATATCTCTCCCGCCCCACCGGATTTTCCGGTGGGGAGCAGTCGCACCTTTTCCCGCAACCCACCGGGCCAGATCAGACGTGTAGAAAGGGAGGACATAGAATAGGAAGGTGGGGATTGAACGCCGCATTGGCCCTGAAAGGGTTAGCGCATCAGGCCCAGAGCGCGCCCGCCGGTTGCGTTGAATTCACGAGTCAAGGCTTGAAAGCCAGTAATAAACTTTTGTCATCCCCAGTGATGTGGTGAGTTTTTTCATTTTCTAGCAAATTTTTCAAGGCCAGGCATCCTTCGGTCTGGGGAGCCGCACGCAGAAAACGCATCACGGGTTCGATGAAAGGCAGGTAAAAAGCCGTTTTCGATTTATTCACCGCAAAGGGCGCGGGGCCATCGCTCATCAGGCCCAGAAAGCTGTCCGCCTCTAGGGGTTCGAGGGAGGTAATACGCAAGTGCTCACGCCAGTTGTGATCTGTAACGAAATACGTTTCGTCAGCATACTCGCCATTTTCCGGAAGAGAAAGCTGAGCAAGTCCCGAGGCCTGCTGATAAATGGCAAAACCATCGCCAATATGGAAAAAAAACCCGCCGTCCTCAGAGGCTGCGCAGCCCACCAGGGTACAGGCAAAATCGCGCAAGGTAGCCTGCACTCTTCCGGCTTCTTGCTGTTGCTGCTGTTGTTCTTGCTGGGTTTGTGCCAGCGGTGTAACCCCGGTCTGAGGCCATTGGTTGCTTTCCGGGGCTGGTGGCAGCTGTGGCGTTTGTGGCGTGGGAGGCGCAATACTGGACACCAGCTGCTCCCGTGCTTGGGCAATCACCGTACGCAAGACTTCGATAAAGGCTTCGCGATTCGCGGCCTGTAAGGAGGGCAGCGCACCGCTGTGCACCCTGTCCGACAAACCCCGAACCACTTGCTGACTCATGCATGCAGCCCCCCTTTGACTCTCTGCAGCCGAGCCCGCCCCATCGCAAATCACCGCCAGTAAAACCCCTTGAACCACCGCATGGTGGTGAGCATCCTGACAAGGTTGATTTTGATCCAGATGGGACTTTCCTGTCACAGAGGCTGCCACGATTTTCCAGCTCATAAGATGCCTGCACTCCGACGGGGTGAAATTGAGTGACTTCTGTTTTTGCCGGTGGCGGTGAATACGAGACCCAGGCCAAGCCTTCCGGAGATTTTCAAGTGGAAATCTGGGCCCAACTATCCACCGGGTTGAGTTGCACAGTACCACCAGTGGGAGCCTGGGAAACAGCGCGCACACTACGGCTGAGCCAAACGAAGAGTTCCTTGAATTTCAGACCGCTGAGATTCAGCGCACCCTTGTTGCTGAATTGGCCCAGGATATCCCGGTTGGCTTGCTGCCCGATGCCAATAGCCATGATATTGACCTTATGGGCGGTTTCTGCATTTTT
>JAJZHV010000115.1 GCA_021804345.1 Pseudomonadota bacterium
CCACGCATATTCCCCTCACCTGTACCGCGGCCCCGGTATTTGACGCACAGGGTCGGCTGAACGCCGTGCTGGACATTTCCGCCCTGTCCTCGCCGCAGCCCAAGCACAGTCAATATCTTGCCCTGCAACTGGTCAAGCTGTTTGCCGTGACCATCGAAAACGCTAATCTCATCAGCCGGTTTCGCCATCACTGGATTCTCAAGCTGAGCAGTGCGCCCCAGTTTCTGGATATCAACCCGGAATACCTGCTGGCGTTAGATGACCTGGGGCGCGTGATCGGATATAACCACGGCATGGCCCTTCTGCTCAAGGGGGCTTACCCCACTGGGATGATTGGGGTTCCCATCCAGGATATCTTAAGCCTCTCCGTGCGGGAGTTGACCCATTTCCTGCCCTCCTGCCCCTCGGACCGGCGTGCGGTCAGTCTGCTGGGCTCGGGGCATGTGCTGTTCATGGCGGCCCTGCCGCCACCGCGGCCTTCGCTAACCCATGCACAACCGCCCGAACGCCTCATCCCAGAGCCCCTGGCACAATTGTCCGGAGGCGACCCGGTGCTGGACCGCCAAATCGAGCGCGCTGCACGCCTGCTCAATTCCCCCATCAACATCCTGCTGACGGGCGAAACCGGCACCGGCAAGGAGCGCTTTGCCAAGGCCCTGCATGCCAGCAGTCAGCGCCGCAGCCGGCCCTTCGTGGCGGTCAACTGCGCTGCCATTCCCGAAAGCCTGATTGAAAGTGAATTGTTTGGGCATTTGCCGGGCAGTTTTTCCGGGGCCAGCAGCAAGGGCAAGCGCGGCCTGATCCAGGAGGCGGATACCGGCACCCTGTTTTTGGATGAAATTGGCGACATGCCGCGCGATCTACAAGCACGGTTGTTGCGGGTGCTGGCTGAACAGGAGGTGCTGCCCATTGGGGCAACGCGCCCGGTGGCGGTCAATGTGCGCGTCATTGCCGCCACGCATTGCGATCTGGAAAACCGAGTGCGTGAAGGGCGCTTTCGCGATGACCTCTATTACCGAATCAATGGGGCGCATTTCACCTTGCCCCCGCTGCGCGAGCGCCAGGATCTGCTGTGGCTGATTGCGCGCCTGTTGCGCGAGGTGGAACCCACGGGGGCCACGACGCTGCCAGAACTGGCGCCAGGGGCTATCGAGGTGCTGCAAGCCCATTCCTGGCCCGGTAACCTGCGTGAATTGCGCAATGCCCTGGGTTATGCCCGCGCTGTCTGTCAGGGAGGGCGTATCGAACGCGAGGATCTGCCCGAAATACTCGTGGGCCAGGCCCGGTCTGGGGCCTTAGGGGCTGTGGCAGACGCCTTGCCTGCCATTCCCTCCGATCTCCCTCTGGATGCGGATGGCTATCTGTTGATGAGCTATCTGCGCAGCGCCCGCTGGAATATCACGGCGGTCTCCCGGCAGTTGGGCATTTCCCGCATGACCTTGTATCGCCGCATGAAGCGCCTAGGCATCCAGTCCCCGAACCAACGCGACTAAGCCCTTCCCCGGGCACGATGCATTTGTCACAGCGGGCCCTGTGACACTTGTCTCGGCGCACGCCCCTCCCTCGCGTGCTGCACTACAACAGATTGACGCTGAATGGCAGGGTTCTGCGCCCAGGCACGATGGTTGCATCGCAACAGCCAGGGCCCGAGTCTAACCTGGCACGGGCCTTGCAGAACAGTAGCGAGTCAACCTACGCCAGGAGCCGTCATGGGGTCCACCCCGGTGACCATCGGAATCATTGCCAATCCCGTATCCGCCCGAGATATTCGTCGGGTGGTGGCCAATGCCAGCAATTTGCAGATTGCCGACCGGGTCAATATCGTCTTGCGCCTGCTCACCACCCTGGTCAGCCTGGGGGTGGAACGCGTGTTGATGATGCCCGATCGTGGCGGCATCCGGGCCATGCTCACGCGCCATGTGGGACGCGAGAAAAACCAGCATCATCAGTTTCCAGTGCTGGAATTTTTGCCCATGGAACCCACCACCACGGTGCAGGATACGTTTCTGGCCACCCGTCTGTTGCAGCAGGCCGAAGTCGCCGTCATCATCGTGCTGGGAGGGGATGGAACCCATCGGGCAGTGGTCAAGACCCTGTTGCAGGAGGGGCCCCTCATCCCTATTGCCGGGCTTTCTACCGGTACCAATAATGCGTTTCCCGACCTGCGGGAGCCTACGCTCACTGCCATGGCCGTGGCCTTGTATGCCACGGGCCGAATCCCTGCCGCGCGGGCTCTGGTGCACAACAAGGTGCTGGACGTTGCCATCAACGAGGGCGAGCGCCAGGACATTGCCCTGGTGGATGCGGTCATTTCCACCGAACGTCAGGTGGGTGCCCGGGCCCTGTGGAAAACCGAGAGCCTGCACAGCCTGTATCTCACCTTTGCCGACCCCCAGGTCATTGGGCTTTCGGCCATCGGTGGATTGCTGCAACCCATTGCGCGCACTGCCCCAGAGGGCCTGATGATCGAATTGGCACCCGAAACCCCCGCCCCCTCCAGCCGGACGGCCACGGCTGCATCTTCTGCGCCGCCCGCAGCAACCGCCGCGCCCGCGGTGTACCTGCGCGCCCCCATTGCCCCCGGCATGTTGCGTGACGTGGCCATCGCCCGCTGGCAGCGCATGCCCGCCGATCTCCCCTTTCCGGTCTCTCTGGCCGGCGGGGTGGTGGCGCTGGATGGCGAGCGCGAACTTCCTTTCAGCAGCTCGGATCGGGTCACCCTGACCCTACGCCAGGCTGTTTTTACCACGGTGGACGTGACCCAGTGCCTGAATGAGGCGGCCAGTACGGGTCTGTTTCGCCATCCCTTGTACTCTTGAGACAGGAGTTTCATGTTATGAGCAATCATCCCTTTCCCTTGAACAAATCCGAACTGGAGCGGGCGTATCGAACCATGCGCACCATCCGGGAGTTTGAAGACCGGTTGCATGTGGATTTTTCCCGCGGGGACATCCCCGGCTTCGTCCACCTGTACGCCGGCGAAGAGGCGGCGGCAGTGGGCATCATGGCGCATCTGGGCGATGGCGATCGCATTGCCAGTACCCATCGCGGCCATGGCCATTGCATCGCCAAGGGCGTGGACGTGGTCAGCATGATGAAAGAGATTTATGGCAAGAAGGGCGGGGCCTGTAACGGCAAGGGAGGCTCTATGCATATTGCCGACCTGTCCAAGGGCATGATGGGGGCTAATGGCATTTTGGGCGCCGGGGCCCCCTTGGTCTGTGGTGCAGCGCTGGCGGCAAAATTCCGCAAAAAAAATGAGGTGGCCATCAGTTTTGTGGGGGATGGGGCTTCCAATCAGGGCACCTTTCTGGAAAGCCTCAATCTGGCGGCCATCTGGAACCTGCCCGCTCTGTTCGTGGTAGAAAACAACGGCTATGCGGAATCTACCTCACGGGATTATGCCGTGGCGGTGGACAGTTTCGTGGATCGCGCGGCAGGCTTTGGCCTACCCGGAATCACGGTGGACGGTACTGACTTCTTTGCCGTGTACGAGGCCGCCGGGGAAGTGATTCGACGGGCGCGCGAAGGCGGCGGTCCGTCCTTGCTGGAATGCAAAATGGTGCGCTTTCACGGGCATTTCGAGGGCGATGCGCAAACCTATCGCGCGCCCGGCGAGCTCGAGTCCATTCGCGACACCCAGGATTGCCTGAAAAAATTTGCCGCCCAGGTCATGGAGGCGGGGGTGTTGACGGCCGCAGAGATCCAGGCTATCGACAAAGAGGTGCTGGCGTTGATCGAGGACGCAGTGGTTCAGGCCAAGGCGGCCCCCATGCCCACTGCTGCAGACCTGTTGTCTGATGTCTACGTCACTTATTGAGCACCCGAGGAGAACGACCATGGCACGAAAAATTAGTTTGAAGCAAGCGGTTAACGAAGCGCTGGATCAGGAAATGGCGCGCGACCCCTCGGTGATCTGTCTGGGAGAAGATATCGTGGGCGGAGCAGGCGGGGAAGGGGAAATGGATGCCTGGGGCGGGGTGCTGGGAGTGACCAAGGGGCTGTATGCAAAGCATGGCGACCGCCTGCTGGATACCCCCTTGTCCGAGTCGGCCTATGTGGGGGCGGCCATCGGGGCTGCAGCCTGCGGCATGCGTCCGGTGGCCGAGCTCATGTTCATCGATTTCATGGGGGTCTGTTTTGATCAGATCTTCAACCAGGCAGCCAAATTCAAGTACATGTTTGGCGGCAAGGCAGAAACGCCGGTGGTGATTCGCACCATGGTGGGGGCGGGTTTTCGCGCAGCAGCCCAGCACAGCCAGATGTTGACCCCGCTGTTTACCCATATTCCTGGTCTCAAGGTGGTCTGTCCCAGCACGCCCTACGACACCAAGGGGCTGTTGATCCAGTCGATTCGGGACAACGACCCGGTCATTTTTTGCGAGCATAAAAACCTGTACGGCTTTGAAGGGGAAGTGCCCGAGGCCAGCTATACCATTCCTCTGGGTGAAGCCCAGGTGGTGCGTGAGGGAAAACATGTGAGCGTGGTGACCTATGGCCTGATGGTGCATCGGGCGCTGGAGGCAGCCACCCAGCTGGCGCGGGAGGGCATCGAGCTGGAAATTGTAGATTTGCGCACCCTCTCGC
>JAJZHV010000116.1 GCA_021804345.1 Pseudomonadota bacterium
CCCTTGCTGATCCATGGCCTTTTCCTGAAACCCCAGGCCGCGCGGAGTGTGGCAAGAGCCACAATGGCCTAGCCCCTGCACGATATAGGCTCCGCGATTCCAGCGGGCGCTGTGGGCGGGATCGGGATTAAAGGGCGTGTTCTCCAGAAAGAGCAGCTTCCACAGGGACAAGGGCCAGCGCATGCTCAGTGGCCAGGGAATATCGCTGGCGCGATTGGGCTGGGATACGGGTTGTACCGACTTCATCAGGTAGGCATACAAGTCCTGCATGTCCTGACCCGAGACCTTGGCAAAGGAGGGATAGGGCATGGCTGGGTACAGGGGATGGCCGTCGGCCGCTACACCTTGGCGCATGGCGCGATCAAATTGCTCGAAGGAATACTGGCCGATACCCGTGGTGGGATCTGGCGTGATGTTGGTGGAGTAAATAACCCCCACCGGGGTTTTGAAAGGCACCCCCCCGGCAAAGAGCTTGCCGCCTGGAGCCGTATGACAGGCCAAACAATCTCCCATTTTGGCCAGATAGTTGCCCCGGGCCAGTGGATTGGCCCCAACAGGGGCCAGGACCGATGCCCCCTCTGTGCTCTGGCGCCCGATTGACTCCCCAGGATCTGGTGCAGCCAGAGCCACACCCATCACAGCGACGAGACCCATCACAGGGGCCACAGTGAAAAACATTCGCGTTGAGCGCAACAGGGTAGTGCTCAGGGTCATGGATTCGATCTCTTCAATTCAGGGCCAAGCCCGAGCACCGATGTGAATGTCACCGGACCCAGGCCACCAGACACGGGACAGTCGCAAACCCCCGGGGGTGACTGCGCGTCACCACAAGATACCCGGCATCCACGGGGGCCGATCAACCCCATGGTAATCAGAGCGCGCGCCAGCAGTCAATAACCCAAATGGGTATTTATCAGCTGATGCATGTCTTTGAGTTATTATGAATCGCCCCTTTGCGTGGCCCTGGGATGCCAGCGCTCATCTTTTGCAATACTTTCTGACCCGCACAGTGGTAGAAAGACAGGTTGACGCATGGCACGATGCACATCCATCCACAGCGCGCGTTGCCATCCCCTCGGGCCAAGCCCGCTTGGGCTGCGCCCCGATCATCCCCTGGAGAAGTCTGATATGAAAAAATGGTTGGCCCGACGCTACCTGCCCTGGCTTCTGACCGGGATAACTACCTTGCTATTGCTGGGCTTGCCGCATCTGGCTGCTGGGTGGCGCTGGCTGGGCCTGGTCTCATTGCTGCTGTTTGCCCTGGGGCTTCTGGATTTATGGCAACCCACCCATGCGGTGCGGCGCAATTACCCCATCCTGGGCAATCTGCGCTTCATTCTGGAATATATCCGCCCGGAAATCCGTCAGTATTTTGTGGAGGATGACATCACACCCACCCCCTTTTCCCGCACCATGCGCGCCATCGTCTACCAACGGGCCAAGCACCAGACGGACAAACGTCCCTTTGGCACGCGCATGGATGTCTATGCCCCCGGGTATGAATGGCTTAATCACGCCATGGTGCCGGGCGCACCCCAAGCGACCGATTGTCGTATCACCGTCGGCCCGGGGCGCAAACAGCCCGTCTCCCTGTCCCTGTTGAACATTTCCGCCATGAGTTTTGGCGCCCTGTCCGGAAACGCCATCCAGGCCCTGAACCTGGGCGCCAAACTGGGCCACTTTGCCCACGATACCGGCGAAGGCTCGGTGTCTAGTCATCATTTGAAGCACGGGGGAGATTTGATCTGGAACATCGGCTCGGGATATTTTGGCTGTCGCACCCCGGAGGGCCGATTCAGCCTGGACCACTTTCGCGCAGTGGCGCAACATCCACAGGTCCGGATGATCGAGATCAAACTGTCCCAAGGGGCCAAACCCGGCCACGGTGGCGTCTTGCCCGCCAGCAAGGTGACCCCGGAAATTGCTCAGGCGCGCGGCGTTCCCCTGGGCCAGGATTGTGTGTCTCCGGCCGCACACACGGCCTTTGGCAACCCCGTGGAACTGTTGTACTGGCTGGAGGAGTTAAGCGCCTGCGCAGGCGGAAAGCCCGTGGGTCTCAAGTTATGTCTGGGCCATCCCTGGGAATGGTTTGCCCTGGCCAAGGCCCTGCAGCGCACGCAGATTATCCCGGATTTCATCGTCATTGATGGCGCCGAGGGCGGCACGGGGGCAGCACCTTTGGAATTTACAGACCATGTGGGCATGCCTTTGCAGGAAGGGCTGCACCTGGTGCATAACACCCTGCGCGGCCTGGGCCTGCGTGAGCAGATTCGACTGGGGGCCTCGGGCAAGGTCATCACCGCCTTTGATATTGTGCGCACCCTAGCCATGGGGGCCGACTGGTGCAATGCGGCCCGGGGGTTCATGTTTGCCCTGGGCTGCATCCAGGCGCAAAACTGCCATACCGGATATTGCCCCACCGGTATCACCACTCAGGACCCCCTGCGACAACGGGCCCTGGTGGTGGCGGATCGGGCTGTCCGGGTACAAAACTACCATCAACACACCCTGCACGCCTTGCGCGAACTGACTGCCGCCACGGGACTGAGCCATCCGGCAGACATCGACAAGCACCATCTCATGCGCAGAACCTCCACGGGCGCGGTGGTCTCTCTGGCGCACATCTTGCCAGACTTGCCAGAACAGGCCCTGTTGCACGCTGCAGATTCCTCCTGTGCCGACCTGCCAGAGCCCTATCGCACCTATTGGCACAAGGCGCAACCCACCCAGTGGTCCCTTTGATCGACCACCAGCACTTCGCGGTGCCCAGATCGTGCTCAGTTGCGCTCGACACTTTGCAATAATTCTCTTGTAAGCTAAAGTAACAGATTGCACCAAATCATCCTACACAAGACCACGATCAGCCAAAACCACGCGATGGGAGGTATCGAAGACTTGCAGGTATGGATCATGTCCAGTCGGTAGCAGGGACAACCGCCTGACGCTAGCGGGGCCGTTGGCCTAAGGCCAAGTGCGGTGGGGAGGATGTCAACACAGTATCTGGACGAAACCATTGAAGGGGCCATAAAGTGCGGCCTGCAGGTGTATCCGCTATGAACAAAACGATGATAGATCGCCTCCATCTACCCAAGAGGCAGAAAGAAGCACTCCGCAACTCGAGAATCACGGATACCTTCATCGCAGATGCCATCGTCCAACGCGATAGGCTGACCTTCGATGAAAAAGTCCGTTATGTTGAAATCATCATCGAGCGCCAACCCCAATTAGCAGGGACGATTGTCGTCCTCAAGCGCTTAGGCGTGAACGAAGCGGCTCTGGATCCCTTGGTGGATTTGCTGTTGATGGTGACCATTGCCTTGGAAAATGCCCAGCTTGAATTACTTCCGGCCAGCGAAACGCTGGTGGAGCTTTGCTATGAGCGAGTGACCACCCGAATAACACAGGAAAGTAATCTCCAATTGCCCCCGCTTCAAATCAGCAAAACCAGAAAGGCCTACCTGCAGCAGTGTCCGGAACAGTGGTTACAGGCGTATGCTTTCACGCTGGTTGGCCCCCTGCAACAATCTGCAGAAGAAGATCAGGTCGTGGTTATGTTAACAATGGCTATCCTCACCGTTGTAGAAGTATTTACCGAACTCCTGCACCCTCATTGGGATCAGAAGCAGGCTTATTAACCACATGAATGAGCCTGACGCTAACTGCTCTGCAAGTGCAGCACGGTCCATCACCCAAACGAAAGGTCAATTGATTTTCTCCCCATGATCGGTATGAGCCTTGATATCCACACCATCCTGGTGATGTTTGCTCTATTGACTATGAAGTCTCCCACCGCTAAAGCGCCAAAGGTCTTGTAGCGGGTGTTTCCAAGGTCAACGACCAGAGCGCAGGCGTGTTACCACGACCACGACTTACCTCGGTCTCACTTGGCGTAAATTCGGAGCCTTCCGCCCCTACCTTGATACGTGTGATCCTGCACCGCCTCGATTCTTTTTGAACACATTTCCCGGATAGCAGTTGTTTTACACCGCGCATGGCAATTACCTTTGCCGCGTTGTGATCTGCATGGTCGGTGTTCCCGCAGCTTGAGCAGACGAATTCGGCTTGCGAAAGTCGATTGTCCTGGTGAACGTGGCCGCACGCGGCACATTCCTGCGATGAATAGAACGGCGGCACTTCGATGACCAGTTTGCCTTGACGGCGAGCCTTGTACTGCAAATACACAACACGCTGCTTCGCGTTGACCCAGCCTGCCGACCCCTTGGTACGGCGTGCCTGACGGCGCTGCCAGCGTTTCTTGTGGCGTTCTTGGACGCGCAACCGCTTCTCCTGCACTTCCGAGAAACCGAATTGCTGATAATCGCTTCCTGCCAGCGGTGATATACGACCATAATTCGCTAGGGCGCAATATGGATAATAATAACAAATCCAGTTCTCACGCGGTTTTTAACCTTAAGCTACATATCGTTTTTGTGACCAAGTATCGACGCAAAACATTAACACCTGAATTGCTGGAATACCTCAATACCGCCTTTGGCAAAATCCTTGCAGCCTGGCACTGCAAGCTGGTGGACCCGGGTGGTGACTCGGATCACGTCC
>JAJZHV010000117.1 GCA_021804345.1 Pseudomonadota bacterium
GCGCTTGCGCCATGGGTACCACCCGTCCAGAAGGACCTAGAGCACAGTCCTCCGGGTTGGCGCCAAGAACCATCTCACGCAGCGCACCCACATCCGTCACCACAGCCGGGATTCCTGCCGCATAGGCCTCAAGCAGCACAAGAGGCTGACCTTCACTGATGGAGCTGAATACGATCAACCCGATTTGAGGGTACAGCGTATCCACGGACCGGTGTCCCAGAAACCGCAACTGCGGCTCGGATAACTCCAGACTGCGCGCAAATTGCTGGCATTCCCGTGCATACTCCGGATCCTCGTCCATCGACCCCACCAGCCAGCCTTGCAAGTCGGGCAAGGTTTTGCGGGCCAGAAACACAGCCTGGATGAAGGTTTTTACATCCTTGATGGGGACTACCCGGCCCACCAACGCGATCACAGGGGGGCAGGTGGCAGGGCGCAGGCTGCGCAAGGCTGCAAATCGAGGCACATCGATCCCATTGGAGATGCAGCGGGTTTTTGCTGGATCAGCACCATCCTGGATCTGGCGCTGGCGATTGGCCTCGAACAGGGTCACGATGTCATCGCAAGCGTCGTAACAAAACCGACCCAGAGAAGTAAAAAAATCAATCCATAACTCCCGGATGTAGCTCATTTGCGCCCGATTCATTTCCAGAAACTGACGGCTGTCCTGAATGGTCGAACTCAACAGTAAATCGATCTTGCGCTCCTTGTTGTAGATTCCGTGTTCCGTCAACAACAATGGACGCTGGCTCTGATAGCGGGCCACGGTTCCCAGAAAGCCTGCAAACCCCGTAGAGACGGCGTGATACAAGCGCGCCGGAGGCAAAGTCTGATAAAACTCCACGAGTCGCCATAAGGGCAAATGCATGAAACGTGTTGTCCAGAAATAGTCGGTGAATGAGGGCTCGCGACAATAGGTCCTGTAGTAATGGGTCAGCAGTTCCCAGGATCCGCGGCCGCGCAAAAACTGTTCCTGATCCATGGCCTGACCGGGACGCATGAGCGGTAACAGCCGTCGCAACCGTTGGGTCAATTCAGTCCTGCCCGCCGACTGATGCAGGCAGTGGTGCAAGGCATCCACTTCGGCCATGACGGTTGCCTGGCTGGCACGGGAACGCCGGGGGGGAGGATGGGGGTCTGACCCATGAATGAAGCATTCACCATAATGACTGACATTAGCGGGCAGGGGATAGACGATCGCCGGATAATCTTCGGCGTTTCCTCCAATGAAGGCCACCGCAAAGCGCAACTCGCTGAAATGCTCCACCAAATGGGCCACCCAATGGGCCACCCCCCCCGTCACACGAGGATACGTGCCCTCCAGCAAAAGGCACACATCCACAGCAGTTGAGGGATTTCGGGGCCATTCGGACATCATGAGGTCCAGTAACGCTGCAACGGCAACAGGGCCGGCAACCGGGTGCCAACCCCCAGTTGCCGCATCAGTGCCGGAATGTCCTGGTAGCGCTTTTGCAGAAAGGCCACTTCGGCAAACCAGGGCATCAGACGATTGACAGGAAACTGGCAGGTCTGCGCCAGTTCCAGCGACTGCAGGGCCAAGTCCACGCGCTGTTCCAGCAGCGCGCAGCGACCCAGCAGATACCACATGGCGGCCAAACGAGAATCCTGCGTCAGGGCCTGCTGGGCAAAATACTGGACACGCTGAAGAATGAAGTCCCGCATGCTTCCCTGCACCAGTTGTTGATAGATCAGCTCCCAATATAATTCAGCGAGGCGAATCCAATGACGTAAGGGAATGTCTGCCTCGAGCGACCCGGACTGTGCGCGTTCGAGTTGCGTCAGCACAGCGTAAATATCAGTCATGATGCCCCGTTCCGCCCGGTTGTAAGTGCCATACGCCAGCAAACGGATTTCATCTTCCGTGTCTAGCATCAGTTCGGTCAACATGTGGCTGGACTGACGCAAGGGCAAGGCGTTAAGAACCAGCAATCCAGAGATACGGGAGTTTGGGGTGCTCTGCGTGAGATTCAACTGGGCCAGTAATGAGGTTTCAAGTGGCGCCGACTGTACAATCAAACGGTTGTCAAAGGAAGGCCGTTTGACTTCGACCAATGGCCAGCGCCGTTCAGGGGCCTGCGTCCAGCGCCGAACCAATCGCTCAACGGGAAGCAGCAACACACCAAACACAGGAATGAATTCCAGCATCAACCCTACAAACAAGACCTGGGGGAGAGGAACTGCCGTCCGCTGCTTCCAGTATGGCCGGGCGTAGATCATGGTCAGCAGCAAAGATCCTGCAGTCTGCCATAGCGCATAAGTCTCCAGCGATGCTCCGTGAAACAGGCGCCACAGAAGCGTGAACTGAGCCCACTCCACCAGAGCCACCCAAAAAAAACCCAGTATCATCACAGGGCGCGCATCATCTGACGCAGCAAAAACAACTCACCGGCCGGATTGACCGCGTCCACCAGCAGCGTATAGGTATGGATGCCTGGGTCCTCTAGGGATAATTCGAAATGTGTTTTTAGCCCCCCGTCGATGCGCAGAAGAAATTCATCCACTTCGGGCAATTGGGTCAGCGGCAACAGTACCAGAGCATGCTGGCGCCCTTGGGTGATTTCTTCCCAGTACAAATCCAGCGAGCGCAGTTGGCGCAATACATCCTGGAACGCGGTATCATGGCGCCCCCCTTGGGGGAAGGACAGCGCCACCAGAGACGACCTGATTTCAAAGCGCGCACGCAACTGCCCGGCGCGCGCCAGCTCCACACCAAACCGATACTGACACTCGGGCACCTGCTCCAGAATCGGGCGTACCAACTCGGACTGGAATACACTGTCTGCATAGTAATCCAGCAACACCTGAAGAAATTCCAGGTTCTCCTGATTGAGAGACAGAAAACTCATATCGCTGACCACCAGCATGGCCACAATTGGGGTATGGTCAGTCACGATCGGTGCGGCCATCAGATAGTGTTGCGGGGATTCCTCCAGCACTTCCTTCAGATGCGTCAGACGACGCCGTTCCACTGCATGGACAAGGACGGGATCTTCTTCCAGCAATGGGCTGACAGGCCCAATGGTGGCCACTGGCTGCGGCAAGAGTTTTCCAAGATCCGACACGGGGTAAATGGCGGCCTGGGTCAACTGAAACAGCATCGACAGCAGTTCCAGCAGATCCTGGGTATTGCCCAGCAAAGGGGATTTTTCGCCCGATGATGGCGGATGCAGCACGGGCAAAATTTCGCGCAGACGCTCGATTGCCCCACGCAAGGTGACCGGCCGGATATACACCTCCTGCTCCAGTCGGTCATGGGACACCCGCAACAGGTATTGAGCCGTCGTGAGCGCACGCAAGCGTTCAGTCAAGTATTGATTGACGCCCTTGTGGTGCTTATTTCCCTCAGACCAGCGATCACTCACGTGACCCACAATCAAGACCTGGGCCAAGCCGCCTGCCAGAAAAGCGGCGGAAAAATCCACCGGAGGCCTATGCATCCAAGGCATAGCAAAGCCCAGAGCCAGTATGACAAACGCCCCAAACAGGCCACTCAATGCACCGTAGCGCAAAGCCACGACAGTGGGCATGAGCCAGATCCAGGGGTAGTCCCCGCGAACCCAGAACGGATCCTGAGGGCGCAGCAACACCGAGAGCAGCAATCCTGCAGCGATCAACAGGGCGATTTCCAGCAACCGCTGCGGCTGCAACTCCTGGGTCGAGCTAATCACCCAGGACGCTTGCGCCCCCTTCAAGGCGGTGGAAAAACGGCCGTCTATGGAGTCCTGAGGATCGTGTTTCATCCGTAGAAATCCAGACCTAGCGAGTGGTCAACGGTGCCAGCAATTGTCCAATTAGTTGCTGACCAGTAGCACCCAGGCTGCTTCGGCTCCAACCACTGCGACTTCCAGTGGCGCTCCAGATGATGCTGCCCGTGCGCAGATCATACAGATTGAAGGTCAGGGTTACTGCTGGTTCGCCATCCACGCCTGTTTTATATCGCCATTCCTGCACGGACCCACTCAGCGCATAGCGCATCCCGCCGCGCCCAGCCCAATCCAGTGCGGCGTTGAGTGTCTTGGTATTGGCCCCAGTTAAAAAGCTTTCTTCGTCCCCGGGCAGCGGGTAACGCTGCAATCCCGATAGGCCCCGCTGGATCAGAACGCTTTCCGCAATACTACCCACCCGCTCACCCGCATCCGGCGTCTCGGTATAATTGGCAATGGGCAGCAGCGCCCAGCGTCCATCATCGGCCAGTTGGGGAAGTGTTCCCACATTTAGAGTAGAGCAGCCCGTCAAAATCAAAGCAGCCCCCCACAACAACCTGCATAAATACTTCCGCAAAGACGCCATCCCTTCCTCCCTGGTGGATGCAGCGCGCATCGATGGGGCCCCGGACTGGCAGATCATCCTGCGGATCCTGATGCCCCTCTCCAAGCCGGCGATTGCCACGAACGTGATCCTGGCCTTCATCTGGTCCTGGAACAACTTCCTTTGGCCGCTGATCATCGTCCGCGATCAGGAGATGCAGACCCTGCCGCTGGGGCTGTCCCGATTCCTGACGGTGGTGGAGGACACGACGGGGGCC
>JAJZHV010000118.1 GCA_021804345.1 Pseudomonadota bacterium
CACCCGTCCCACGCCGGCCAGCGTGCTGGGCGTGGGCGATGACGCCGCCCTGGTGGCACCCGCCGCCGGCATGCAGCTGGCCATCTCGGCCGATATGCTGGTCGAAGGCCGCCATTTCTTTGCCCATACCGACCCCTTTGCCCTGGGCTGGAAAAGCCTGGCGGTCAATCTGTCCGATATGGCGGCCATGGGCGCCCAGCCGCGCTGGGTGACTTTGGGCTTGAGCCTGCCCCAGGGGGATGAACCCTGGCTAGAAGCTTTTTCCCGGGGTTTTCACGACTGCCTGCGGGCCCATGAAACCGACTGGGTTGGGGGCGACACCACGGCCGGGCCTTTGACCATTGCTGTCACCATTCTGGGGCAAGTTCCCGTGGGTCAGGCCTTGCGCCGCTCCCTGGCCTGTGCCGGAGATGACATCTGGGTTTCCGGTACGCTGGGGGATGCGGCTCTGGGGTTGCGCTATCTGCAGTCCAGTCAGCATATCGACCCACCGCCCACGGCCACAGATCGTGCCTTCTGTATCGAACGGCTGGAAAAACCCACGCCCCGGGTGGCCTTGGGGTTGGCCTTGCGCGGTTGGGCCCATGCCGCCATCGATGTGTCGGACGGATTGCTGGCGGATTTGGGGCATGTGTTACAAGCCTCTGGCGTCGGTGCTCAATTGTCTTTGGAACGCATCCCCCGTTCTGCGGCGCTGCAGCGCCATCTGGCCAAAAACCCCCAGGATGTGGGGTTGCTGCTGCGGGGCGGGGATGACTATGAGCTTTGCTTTACGGCTGCAGCCCGAGTTGCGCCCCAGATCCGGGCGCTGGGACAGCGCCTGGGACTGGCTCTGAGCCGGATTGGCGAGGTGACCTGCCAAACTACACGCCAGTTGTTGGATGCGCAGGGTTGTCCCGTGGACACTTCCTGGCAGGGTTATGATCACTTTGGCTGAACGAATGTGGCGGAAGGGGGCGACTGTGGCGCGACACCCTGAGGGGAAAGTCCGGAATAAAGCGCAGAGCGAAGGACCGCATGAGGCACTCTGAAAATCGCTCAGCGCCCGGATGGTTTTTTTTGCGCCAGCACTGGACCCATTGGCTGGCCTTGGGTCTGGGCACTGGCCTAGCGCCGGTGGCTCCGGGTACCGTGGGCACCTTGGTGGGTTTTGTGCTGTTTGCACTGCTGTGGCCCCTGCCAGTGCTCCTGCAGTGGGGAGTATTGCTGGGGCTGTTTGTGTTGGGGGTGCCCGTGTGCGAACGGGCGGCACAGGACTTGCAGCAGGAGGACCCAGGATCTGTGGTGTGGGATGAAATCGTGGCTTTTGCCCTGGTGCTTGAGGGGGCGCCACACCGTGTGACAGGTTTTATCCTGGCTTTCCTGCTGTTTCGTCTGTTCGATATCTGGAAGCCGTTTCCGATCCGTTGGGTGGACCAGCGCGTGCGTGGCGGCTGGGGAATCATGCTGGATGATTTGCTGGCGGCGCTCTATGCACTCTTGGTGCTGCACCAACTGCAGGGCTTGCTGCCGTGAACCCCCGGGAACCCCATGACTCCCCGCCTGCCCTGACCAGAGAGGAGTTGGCGCAGTTGGGGGCCACATTGCGGGCGCGGGGATTGCGGGTGGTAACGGCCGAGTCCTGCACCGGTGGGGGAATTGCCGTGGCCCTGAGCGAGCTTCCCGGCAGTTCGGCGTGGCTTGAAGCCGGGTTTGTCACCTACAGCAACGCGGCCAAGCAGTCCTTGCTGGCGGTGCCCGCTGCCGTGCTGCGCCGTTATGGCGCGGTGAGCGAGGCCGTGGTATGTGCCATGACGGCCGGGGCGCTGGCGCGAACCGAAGCCAATCTGGCCGTGGCTGTCAGCGGCATTGCGGGCCCTGCGGGGGGGACGCCGGAAAAACCGGTAGGAACCGTGTGCCTGGCCTGGCAGCAGCGCGGTCAGGCGGCGCGGGCGTTGACCTGTCATTTTCCGGGAGGGCGTGAGGCGGTCCGTGCCGCTGCGGTGCGCCGGGCACTGGAGGGGTTGGTGGTTTCGCCCTCTTCCCCCGGGCTTGCACTCTGAAAAATACTGTATATAATTACAGTAAAATTCTGTAGGTCTTTTTGGGGCTGGAATACACGGCGGCCTCGGCCATAATGCCGTTTCAATCAAATGAGGGTCGTTTCATGGATGAACATAAAAACAAAGCGCTCAGTGCTGCACTGGCCCAGATCGAGAAACAGTTTGGCAAGGGGGCCGTCATGCGTCTGGGAGAAACCGACGTGGCTCGTGACGTGGATGTGGTTTCCACCGGTTCTCTCGGGCTGGATCTTGCCTTGGGCATCGGCGGCTTGCCCCGGGGGCGCATTGTAGAAATCTACGGTCCCGAGTCCTCGGGAAAAACAACCTTGACCCTGCAAGTCATTGCCGAAATGCAAAAAAAGGGGGGGGTGGCTGCCTTTATCGATGCCGAACACGCCCTGGATCCCGGCTATGCTCAAAAATTGGGTGTCAATGTCGCTGACCTGCTGATCTCTCAACCCGACACCGGAGAACAGGCGCTGGAAATTGCCGACATGCTGGTGCGCTCCGGTTCGGTGGATATCGTGGTGGTGGACTCGGTGGCCGCCCTGACCCCCCGGGCGGAAATCGAAGGCGAAATGGGCGATTCTCACGTGGGCCTGCATGCGCGTCTCATGTCTCAGGCCTTGCGCAAACTCACCGGCAATATCAAACGTTCCAATGCGCTGGTGGTTTTCATCAACCAGATCCGTCTTAAAATTGGAGTCATGTTTGGCAATCCGGAAACCACCACCGGAGGTAACGCCCTGAAGTTTTACGCCTCAGTGCGACTGGATATTCGCCGGGTAGGGGCGATCAAGCGCGGGGATGAGGTCATTGGCAGTGAAACCCGGGTCAAGGTAGTCAAAAACAAGGTTGCACCCCCCTTCAAGGTGGCGGATTTCGATATTCTCTATGGCGAGGGCATCTCGCGCGAAGGTGAAATCATCGAACTGGGGGTGCAGGCCAAGCTGATTGACAAAGCCGGGGCATGGTACGCCTATCAAGGCGAAAAGATTGGCCAGGGAAAGGACAATGTACGGGAATACCTGAAGGAACACCCCGAGGTAGCACAAGAGATCGAAAGCCGTATCCGGGTGGCCAGTGGGCTGCAAATAGCACTCATGGATCCTGCTGATGTTGCCGACTGAGTTGCGCGCCCTGGCCTTGGGCCTGTTAAGCCGGCGTGAATACACCATGGCGGAATTGAAAAGGCGACTGGGGCCCCATGCTCCTTCCCCGGAGGCCTTGCAGGAGCTACTGGCCAGTCTGAGTGAGCAAGGGTTGCTCTCGGATGCCCGGGCGGCCGAAGCCCTTGTCCGCAGTCGCTCCCGGCGTCAGGGTAGCCTGCTTATCGAACAGGAATTACGCCGGCGCGGGGTTGAGCCGCAATTGCTGCAAGATTCCCTGGAACAAACCCGTGCGGCAGAACTCGCCACCGCACTCCAAATTCTGCGCAAAAAGTTTCCCACCGCCCCGGATTCCGCCGAGGAACGGGCACGCCAGGGCCGATACCTGCAAAACCGGGGCTTTCCGCTGGCCATCATCCAGCAGGTTTTACGTGCCAAAGACTGATGTAACCCTTACGGAAGCAGTCGGTCATGCCCTTACTCCAAGCAATCCAAAGCCCGAGCGCTCAGGCTGATTGCGGATTCCTGCGCTGTTTTTGATAGAATCCCAGGTTAGACCATTCGCTACTATGTCCAGATACGCTCCGTGCTGAGGATCCTCCATGAAATCCGCTGAAATTCGCGCCAGATTCCTGCAATTCTTTGCCCGTCACGGGCATACCATCGTGCCCTCCAGTCCACTGGTTCCAGCCAACGATCCTACCCTGTTGTTTACCAACTCGGGCATGGTGCAATTCAAGGATGTCTTTCTGGGCCAGGATCAACGACCCTATACCCGGGCCACCAGTAGCCAGCGCAGCGTGCGCGCCGGCGGCAAACACAATGATCTGGAAAACGTGGGCTATACCGCGCGCCATCATACGTTTTTTGAAATGCTGGGCAACTTTAGTTTTGGCGATTATTTTAAGCGCGATGCCATCCATTTTGCCTGGGAGTTTTTAACTATCGAACTCCAATTGCCTGTGGAACGGCTATGGGTGACGGTGTATCACGACGATCACGAGGCAGCAGACATCTGGCTCAAGGAAATTGGCCTGTCTCCGTCCCGTTTCACGCGCATCAGTACCTCGGACAATTTCTGGCAGATGGGGGACACCGGTCCGTGCGGACCTTGTAGCGAAATTTTCTATGACCACGGAGAAGAAGTGGCTGGGGGTCCTCCGGGTAGCGCAGAAGCCGATGGAGATCGCTATATCGAGATCTGGACCCTAGTGTTCATGCAATTTAATCGGGACGAGAAAGGCGTGTTGCATCCCTTGCCGAAACCCTCGGTGGATACGGGCATGGGGCTGGAGCGGATTTCCGCCATTCTGCAACGGGTGCATAGCAATTATCAGATCGACTTGTTTCAGGTCCTAATCCGCGCGGCTGCTC
>JAJZHV010000119.1 GCA_021804345.1 Pseudomonadota bacterium
ATTGGCATCAAATAGGGAGTCTGTGCGCGAATCCCGACCCACTACCATCACGTTCCCCTTGTACAACTTGAGCCGCACCCAACCGTTCACAGGGGTTTGTGTATCGTCGATCAGGGTCTGCAAGGCACGCCGCTCCGGGCTCCACCAGTAACCGGTATAAATGAGGGCAGCATAGCGTGGCATCAGGTCGTCCTTCAGATGAGCCACTTCCCGGTCCAGGGTGATGGATTCGATGGCCCGGTGCGCCTTGAGCAGGATGGTGCCGCCCGGGGTTTCATAACAGCCCCTAGATTTCATGCCCACATATCGGTTTTCCACCAGATCTAGGCGGCCAATCCCATGGGCGCCACCCAACCGGTTCAATTCGGTCAGCACCGCGGCCGGCGTCATCCGTTTGCTGTTGAGCGCCACCACATCCCCACGCTCAAACTCCAGATCCAGATATTCCGCCTGA
Source organism: Pseudomonadota bacterium (assembly GCA_021804345.1). GTDB lineage: Bacteria > Pseudomonadota > Gammaproteobacteria > Burkholderiales > Ferrovaceae > JAJZHV01. The sequence continues at coordinate 455 of JAJZHV010000119.1, forward strand.
TCGGGTGCTGCTTCCGGGGAAACGCTCCAGCGCCACATCTCTTCTTCGGGCTCTTGAGCCGGATCTTCCAGGATTTTTCCCTCATAGGAGATGTGCAGCAGATTGGCATCCATGCTGTAGGGACTGCCTCCTGCCTTATGTTTCATGTCCACGGAAATACCATGGGCTTCGGCATACGCCACGAGCTTTTCTCGGGAAGTCAGATCCCACTCGCGCCAGGGCGCAATCACCTTGATACCGGGCTCTAGGGCGTAATAACCCAGTTCGAAGCGTACCTGATCATTGCCTTTTCCTGTGGCGCCATGGGACACCGCATCGGCACCGGTTTGGCGTGCAATCTCGATTTGCCGTTTGGCGATCAGAGGTCGGGCAATGCTGGTCCCCAGTAAATACTCCCCCTCGTACACCGCATTGGCGCGAAACATGGGAAACACAAAGTCGCGTACGAATTCCTCACGCAGATCATCGATGTAGATCTGTTTGATGCCAAATTTTTCTGCCTTAAGCCGCGCCGGTTCCAGTTCTTCTCCCTGCCCAATATCGGCAGTAAAGGTCACCACCTCGCAGTGATAGGTGTCTTGCAACCATTGCAGGATAACCGAGGTATCAAGCCCCCCGGAATAGGCCAACACGACTTTGTTGATATCACTCATTGCACTCTCACGAGGAAGGTTGGGGGGTCACATGACCCAGGATCAGATATTCCATCAAGGCTTTCTGGGCATGAAGCCGGTTTTCGGCCTCATCCCACACCACGCTCTGCGGGCCTTCCAGCACCTCTTCCGAAACTTCCTCACCCCGATGGGCGGGCAGGCAATGCATGAACAGGGCCTGCGGATGCGCTCTGGCCATCATGTCCTGATCCACCTGAAAGGCGGCGAAATCACGTTTGCGTTCATCCGTTTCAGACTCGAAGCCCATGCTGGTCCATACGTCGGTGGTGACCAGATTGGCGCCGCGTACGGCTTCGTGCGGGTCGGAGTAGGTGGTGAGATGGGGGGATTCATAGGGGGCAATCAGACTCTGGTTGATGGCATACCCCTCGGGTGAGGCCACGTGCAACTCGAAGTCGAAGATGGCAGCAGCCTGAAGCCAGGTGCTGCACATGTTATTGCCATCGCCGATCCAGGCAACGGTTTTTCCAGTGATGGAGCCCCGATGCTCGATGTAGGTGAAAATATCAGCCAGGATTTGGCACGGATGGAATTGATTGGTCAAACCGTTGATGACCGGAACCCGCGAATGGGCAGCAAATTGTTCGATGATGGATTGATCGTAGGTGCGGATCATGACCAGATCCACCATGCGGGAAATGACCCGAGCCACGTCCTCGATGGGTTCGCCCCGACCCAGTTGGGTTTCGCCAGTGGTCAGGTTGATGGAGGAGCCCCCCAACTGATGAATGCCGGCCTCGAAGGAAACCCGGGTTCGGGTGCTCTGTTTTTCGAAGACCATGGCCAGCATCCGGTCCTTGAGGGGATGATAAATGGTATACGACTTGAAGAGCGCCTTGATCTGTTGCGTGCGTTCAAACAGATACTCGAATTCCTGGCGCGTAAAATCGCTGAACTGGAGAAAATGTTTCACTGGGAGCAGCCCAGAAATTGCCGGACCAGTGGTTCCAGCAGGGACACGATCTGGTCACATTGATCCTCCGACAGAATGAGGGGAGGCAACAGACGCAGCACTTTATCGGAGGTCACATTGATCAACAGGCCTTGCTGCAAAGCCTGGGTGACCAGTTCCGCACAGGGCCGATCCAGTTCGATGCCCAGCATCAACCCCTGTCCGCGAATGTCCAGCACGCCGGGGATTCCCGCCAAGGCCCGGGACAGTCCCTGTTTGAGGCGCTCCCCCTGACGGGCCGCATTTTCCAGAAGCCCTTCCTGGGCCATGACCTCCAGAGTGGTCAGGGCCGCTGCGCACACCAGAGGGCTACCCCCAAAGGTGGTTCCATGATTGCCCGGCTTGAAGACTTGCGCGGCCGGACCCTGCGCCAGGCAAGCCCCGATGGGAACGCCAGAGCCCAGCCCCTTGGCTAGGGCCATGACATCGGGCACGACCCCAGTATGCTGGAAGGCAAACCATTGTCCTGTCCGGCCCATGCCGCTTTGCACTTCATCCAGCATATATAGCCAGCCGCGTTCCCGGCACAGGGATTGCAAAGCCTGCTGATAGGCAATATCCGCCACATGAATGCCGCCTTCTCCCTGAATGGGTTCCAGCAGCACCGCCACGATGTTGCGGTTATGTTCTGCCACCACCTGAACCGCCTTAAGATCGTTGTAGGGCACGCGTACAAAACCGGCCATCAGGGGCTCGAAACCGGCCTGCGCCTTGCGACTGCCCGTTGCCGACAGGGTTGCCAGGGTGCGCCCATGCCAGGCCTTTTCCATGACCACGATAGTGGGTAATTCCACCCCTCGCTGGCGTCCGTACAGTCGGGCCAGCTTGATGGCGGCCTCATTGGCTTCGGCGCCAGAATTGCAAAAAAACGCTTCGCTCATGCCGGCCAGTGCGCATAGACGATCGGCCAACTGCTCCTGCAACGGAACGCGATAAATATTGGAGGTGTGAATCAGCTGTCCGGCCTGATGGGCAATGGCCTGCACCAGTCGCGGATGGGCATGTCCCAAGCCGTTGACCGCAATTCCAGACAGGGCATCCAAATAGCGCCGCCCTGTTTCATCCCATAAATACGCCCCTTCACCGTGGGTGAAGGCAACGGGCAAACGGGCATACGTATTCATCAAGTGGCTCATGGACCCATCCTTCTTTGCTGGCGTGGCGCCAACGGAGAGTAGCAAAAGAAATCGGCGGCGATATTGCTATCGCCGCCGCCTCATTTTTACCAAAAAAGGGGATGACCTGACAAGTGTCAGGCAGCCATCGCCTTGATGGCCGCAGATAAGCGGCTCTTGGTGCGTGCTGCTGTGTTCTTGTGAATGATTTTTTTGTCGGCGATTCGGTCAATGGTACCCGTGGCGGACTGAAACACGCTCTGGGCAGCGCTTTTATCGCCGGCTGCTACAGCCTTGCGAACTTTTTTTACAGCAGTACGCAAGGTGGAACGCAGCGACATGTTGTGCGCGCGCCGCGCCTGTGCTTGTCTGGCCCGTTTTTCGGCCTGGGCAGAATTTGCCATAGTTCAAGGCTCCTGATGATGGGCGCACTGTTTTGATGCATGCCCAAAGCAATGGTTGGATGAAAGTGGACTCAGGATTCTATCGGATTTTTCAATCAAAATCAATGCCGCAACGGCCAGCAAGACGGAAGGAGGACTTTCACGCTAGAATCCCCCATCCCCTGTGGCGTCGATTCCCTCTTGAACCTTCTCAAAGCTCTCGCGCAAACCAGCAGCATGACGCTGCTCTCACGCATCCTTGGCTTTATCCGGGACGCAGCCGTCGCCCATGCTTTTGGAGCGGGCGGGTTGACCGATGCCTTCTTTGTCGCCTTTCGCATCCCCAACCTGCTGCGTCGACTATTTGCCGAGGGAGCCTTCTCTCAGGCCTTCGTTCCCATCCTGGCTGCCGTGCGCAGCAATCAGGGTGAAGGTGCTGCGCGCCATCTGGTCAACCATGTGGCCAGCGCCCTGCTGGTTGCACTGCTGCTGACCACATTGCTGGGAGTCCTGTTTGCGCCCCAGGTGGTGTGGCTGTCAGCACCGGGATTTGCCCATCAACCCGACAAATTTCTGATCACCACGCAACTGCTGCGGGTCACGTTCCCTTATATTCTGTTCATCGCTCTAGTCTCTCTGTGCGCCGGCGTACTGAACACCTGGGGTCAGTTCTGGGTGCCCGCTTTCACCCCGGTCCTGCTCAATCTGTCCTTCATCTTTTTTGCCCTGGTGGCTGCGCCCTGGTTTGCTCATCCGATTATGGCACTGGCCTGGGGCGCCTTTCTGGGCGGCGGGTTGCAGTTACTTTTTCAGTGGCCATTCTTGCGCCGAATTCAGATGCTCCCCCGCTGGCAATGGGATCCCGCCGACCCGGGATTGCGCCGCATACTCCGGCTGATGATGCCGGCCCTGCTGGGGGTCTCCGTG
>JAJZHV010000120.1 GCA_021804345.1 Pseudomonadota bacterium
AGCGCATGAGTTGGAAGTGCAGGTAACGGTTCAACCCGAGCCCCTGGCGCCTGGCACTTCCTGTGGGGATGACTGTGATGGCACAATGACGCAGTCATGAGCAAACCTCCCCCTTCTCACGAACGCTTCGATCAACGCGATGCCACGCTGGGCTTTCTGGCCTTGGCAGCCAGCGCGACCGACGTCATCGCCTTCGTCAAGCTGGATAATGTCTTTACCTCTGCCATGACGGGCAATACAGCCCTGCTGGGATTGGCCTTGGGCCAGGGGCATATTGCGGCGGCCTTCAACTCCCTAGTGGCCTTGGGGGGCTATATCGGGGGGGTGGCCTTGGGGGCCTTGATTCATGCGCGGGACAAACAGCGCGAACTGATTTTGACTTTGCTGGCCGAAATCCTGCTGCTCGGCGCATGGTATTTTTTGTGGCTGGTCAACGGTTTTCCCCAAGGACATGGCCAGGTGTTGCTCTACGCCATGATTTTGCCCTTGTCCCTTGCCATGGGCGTGCAAAGCGTGGTGGCTCGACGCATCAATGTGGAGGGTATTCCTACAGTGGTCTTTACCAGTACCCTCACCAGCATTGTGATGACCCTGATGCATGCCACTGTGCGTGGTCGCGGAGCAACTTCCCTGTTTAATGCCAAGCGGCAATCCCTGGCTTTTCTGACCTATGCGGCAGGGGCCAGTTTTACTGCCCTGCTGCTGTGGCGTTGGCCTGGCCTGGCGGTAGGCATTCCACTGTTGGGCCTGGTGCTGGCGCTGGTACTTTGCCTGGGGCCTTCCCGTTTTATCCCAAAACGTCAGACAGGAGTCTTATGAGCCAATACAGCCTCATGGCCACCGGGGGCATGATGGTCGCACCGCACCATCTGGCTGCCCAGGCAGGACGCGATGTGTTGCGTGAGGGCGGCCATGCCATCCAGGCCATGGTGGCTGCTGCCGCCACCATCGCTGTGGTGTACCCCCATATGAATGCCCTGGGAGGGGATGGCTTCTGGCTGATTCATGAACCAGGGCACCCCCCCAGGGCCATTGATGCCAGCGGTGTGGCTGGGGCTGGGGCACACCCGGCATTCTATGCCGGATTAGACCACATCCCCTCCCGTGGGCCCCAAGCCGCCTTGACGGTGGCGGGGACGGTTTCTGGCTGGAGTCGGGCGCTGGAGCTGGCTCAGGGTTGGTCAGGACCCGATTTGCCCCTAGAGCGCTTGTTGCGTGATGCCATCCGCCATGCACGCGATGGTGTGGCAGTGACCACCAGCCAGGCAGATTTGACTCGTGACAAGCTTTCCGGATTACAGTCCCAGCCCGGATTTGCCTCCACCTTTCTGGATCGGGGGCAGGCCCCCCAGAGGGGCTACCTGCTGCGCCAACCGGCCCTGGCAGAAACCTTGCGTACCCTGGCGCAGCGCGGCCTGGATGATTTCTATCGAGGGCAGTTGGGGGCTTCCATCGGTGCGGCACTCCAGCGCCTGGGAAGCCCTCTCTCCACGGCTGATCTGGCGGCCTATCAGGCGCAAGTCGTCCCCCCCTTGCACCTGCGCCTGACCGGCTGTGCGGCCAACCTCTACAATCTGCCGCCTTCCTCTCAAGGTCTTGCCTCTCTCATTATTCTGGGACTGTACGAGCGCCTTCAGGTGTTGCAGGCAGAAGGCTTTGCCCATGTGCATGGTCTGGTGGAAGCCACGAAACGGGCCTTTCGCATTCGCAACCAACTGGTGACGGACCCGGGGCGCTTGCCACAAGCGCCCGAGTCCTTTCTGCAGCCGGCCATGCTGGATGCCCTGGCGCAGGATATTGATCGGCAACGCGCCTTGCCGTGGCCCGAACCTAGCGCTACAGGAGATACCATCTGGATGGGGGCTGTAGATGCCGCGGGGCGCGCTGTCAGTTTCATTCAAAGCGTGTACTGGGAGTTTGGCTCGGGCGTGGTGCTGGAGGAAACGGGCCTGTTGTGGCAAAACCGCGGCATCAGTTTTTCTTTGGATCCCTCCCACTTGAATGCCCTGGAGCCCGGGCGCCATCCCTTTCATACCCTGAATCCGGCATTGGCACTGTTTGATGATGGCCGTGTCATGCCCTATGGGACCATGGGGGGCGAAGGGCAACCACAAACGCAGGCGGCCGTCTTTTCTCGCTACGCCCTGCACGGACAAGGCCTGCAACAGGCCATTACTGCACCGCGCTGGGTGCTGGGACGGACCTGGGGAGATCCCAGCACCACGCTCAAACTGGAAAACCGTTTTGATCCCGCACTGATTGCAGCATTACTAGCCGCGGGACATGCGGTGGAAGTATTGCCGGCCAGCTTCAGCGATACCATGGGCCATGCTGGTGCGGTGGTGCATCATCCCAGCGGGTTGATGGAAGGTGCGGTCGACCCGCGCAGCGATGGCGCGGTATGCGGCGTGTAGCAGTTTAAATCAGGAAGAGCAGCTCACGCATAGACGTGGACTTCCCGGAGCGGCTGGCTGGGCCCAGTGGTCCCAGGCGGGGTGCTCTTCAAAGGGATGTTGTAGCACTTGGCGCAATTGATGCAAGGCGCGGAAATCCCCCCCTTGAGCCGCTTCGATGACTTCCTGGGCCAGATGATTGCGCAGCACGTACTTGGGATTGACGCGCAGCATGGCTTCGCGTTGCTGTTCCGGATGGCTGGGTTCTTGCGCCGAGCGCCGTCCATAGGCCCGTAGCCAACGGTCCCAGTCCGGATCCTTGGAATCCACTCCCACCCAGGCAGGGGCGTGCAGTCTGGCTGCACGGTGCAGGCCAGGTTCTTGCGCCGACAGGGCCCTAAAAAACCCGGTAAAGTCCACCCCGTCGCGCTGCATCAGGGCCAGCAATTGCTGGATCAGCAGGGCATCTTCTTCCTGTGCGCTCTGCCAGCCCAGTTTGGCCCGAAAACCCTCCAGCAGATTTCTTTCATACAGCGGCTCGAAGCGCTCCAGGGCGTTCTCGATCGCCTGCTCATCCCTAATCAGCGGTTGCAGGGCGCTGGCCAGGGCCCCGCAATTCCACCAACCCATGAGCGGCTGTTGATCGTAGGCATAACGTCCGCCCCGGTCAGAATGATTGCAGAGGTGGCGCGCATCATAGGCCTCCAGAAAACCAAAGGGTCCGTAATCCAGCGTCAGTCCCAAAATGGACATATTGTCCGTATTCATGACCCCGTGACAAAACCCGACGCATTGCCAATACGCCATGAGTCGGGCGGTTCGCTCGATCACCTGGTGCAGCATGGCCAGCGCTGGCTGAGCCTGGGCAGCGCAGGTAGGGAAAAAATCCTCGAGCACCAGGGAAAAAAGCTGTTGTAGTGCGTCCCGGTGGCCATGGTGGGATAAATGCTCGAAGTGACCAAAGCGAATAAAGCTGGGCGCGACCCGTGTAACGATGGCTGCGGTCTCCCGGGTTTCCCGTTGTACCGGCAAGGGCGAGCGGACCAGTGCCAGTGCGCGTGTGGTGGGAATCCCCAAACCCGCCAAGGCTTCACTGCAGAGATATTCACGCACGGAGGAGCGCAGAACGGCACGTCCGTCTCCCATTCGAGAAAAAGGAGTCAGGCCCGCTCCTTTCAGTTGAATTTCCTGCGGGCCCTGTTCTGTATGCAGGCATCCCAGAGTATGAGCGCGCCCATCCCCCAGAACGCCTGCCCAGACGCCAAACTGATGGCCTGCATAGGCACTGCACCAGGGTGGGGCCGTAGCCTGGCCGGATAAACGGTGCAACCACTGAGGCGTGGGAAGCGCCGGTAGTCCTAGCGCAGGGGCCAAGGCCTCATTCCAATCCCCCCAGGCGGGCTGTGGCAAGGGCTGCATGAACACACGTACCGCCTGGGGCGCTGGCAATACGCTCCATCGGGGTGCGCGGAAGGGAGGGTCTGCTTCGGGCAGCGCAGTCATCAAAAGTTCCTGTCAGTGGCCTACGCCCTCCCGCTCATGAGCCTATCAGGTCGGGGGATGGGGGGCTGGCGTTTGTCAAAATTTCGTGTACAATTTATGTGAAATAATCACATTTAATAGAGGAGCTCATCATGCATACCCCATTCACAGCTTGGCAGCGTCTAGCCCTGGCCATCTGTTTTTCCTTGGTGTTACCCGTGGCCCATGGAGAATTGATCGGGACCGATCAGGTAGAGGCGCCCTCCGCAGTATCTGGCAATCAGGATCCACAGGCTTCTTCTGGGAAGACCTCGCAGGCTAGCACGACGTCGGATAAGGCGGCCATTCAGGGATTCGTGTCGCGCGCCGACATCCAGAAAAAAATGCAGGACCTGGGCTTGAGTGCCGTCATCACCGCGCAACGGATTGCGCTGCTCAACGATGCGGAGGCGCGGCAACTGGCTGATAAAATCAACGCCTTGCCCGCCGGTGGAAATTTATCCAATCTCAGTAGTACGGACATCATCATTCTGCTGCTAGGAGCCATCCTACTGGTCCTGGTGGTGTGATTGCAAGTCCCCTGCTGGTGGC
>JAJZHV010000121.1 GCA_021804345.1 Pseudomonadota bacterium
TTATATTACGCACCGGACCCATCCTCGCAAATTGCCTGTAGCATTGGGGGCAATGTGGCCGAAAATTCTGGTGGCGTGCATTGCCTGAAATATGGCTTGACCTTGCATAATGTCTTGAAGGTCAGAGCTGTGACCATGGCCGGAGAGCTCATCACCTTCGGGGCACAAGCCCTGGATGGCCCTGGGTATGACTTGCTGGCGGTGCTCACGGGGAGTGAGGGTCTGTTGGCCGTGATCACCGAGGTGACGGTGAAATTACTCCCCAAACCCCAGCGCGCCCAAGCCATTCTGGCAGCGTTTGACGATATCGAAAAAGCCGGACATGCAGTGGCCAAAATCATTGCCGAAGGCATCATTCCTGCGGGGCTGGAAATGATGGACGGTCCCGCCACCCGTGCCGCAGAAGCCTTTGTGCATGCCAGTTATCCGCTGGAGGCCGAGGCCGTCCTGATTTGTGAGTCCGACGGAACGCCGGAGGAAGTCAGCGATGAGATAGGGCGCATGAAGTCCATTCTGGAAGACAGCGGCGCCATTGAAATCCGCTACTCCCAGGATGAGGCCGAGCGTCTGAAGTTCTGGGCCGGACGCAAGGCGGCCTTTCCGGCGGTGGGGCGCTTGTCTCCCGACTACTATTGCATCGATGGGACGATTCCCCGACGCTTCCTGGCACCGGTGCTCAAACGAATCTATGACATGTCCCGGGAGTTTGGATTGGAAGTGGCCAATGTATTCCATGCTGGAGATGGCAATCTGCACCCGCTCATCCTCTTCGATGCAGCCAAGGAGGGTGAGTTTGAACGTACCGAAGCCTTTGCCGGAAAAATCCTCGAGCTCTGCGTGGAAGTGGGGGGAACCATTACGGGCGAGCATGGTGTTGGGGTAGAGAAAATCAATCAGATGTGCTATCAGTTCAGCCCTGATGAACTGGAGGTGTTCAGAGCGCTCAAGGCGGCCTTCGATCCCCAGGGGTTGCTCAACCCGGGCAAAGCCATCCCCACCTTGCACCGCTGTGCCGAGTGGGGTGGGATGCATGTGCACCATAATCAGTTGCCGCATCCCGAATTACCGCGTTTTTGAGTCTTCCAATGCGGCGCGCTTCGGCTTTACGTGCGGATGTGCAATTCTTGCGCGTTGCACGGTTTTCCTGAGGGATTGGGTTTTTAATGAACACTACTTTTCAGTCATTGCAGGATCAGATACGAACGGCCCATGCGCTGCAATTACCCTTGCGCATCGGTGGGGGAGGGAGTAAGCATTTCTGGGTGCGCCCCCAGGGTTCACAGGTGCTGGATATGCGCTTGTACACGGGCGTGGTGGATTATGAGCCGAGCGAATTGGTACTCACGGTCCGGGCGGGAACCAGCTTGTCGGACATCGAACATTTACTGGATCAACAGGGCCAGATGCTGGGCTTTGAACCGCCCCATTTTGGCCCGGACGCCACAATAGGTGGCACTCTGGCCTGCGGCCTGTCGGGACCGCGTCGGGCCAGTGTGGGCTCGGCACGGGACTTTGTTCTGGGCGTTCGCCTCCTAGATGGCCAGGGGCGTGATCTGTCCTTTGGGGGACGGGTCATCAAGAATGTGGCAGGCTTTGACGTCTCCCGCCTCATGGTGGGCGCCTGGGGCACCCTCGGGGCCTTGATGGAAGTCTCCCTCAAGGTCCTTCCCAAGCCTCCTTTCGAGACCACGCTGGAATGGGCCATGACGGAACTGGAGGCGCTAGAATCCATGAATCGATGGGCTGGGCAGCCGGTGCCACTCTCTGCCACCAGCTACCAAAATGGCCGCCTGCGGGCACGCTTGTCCGGTGCCGAGGTGGCCGTGCGCGCAGCCATGCGCCATCTGGGGGGGGAGGAGGTTGCAGAGGGACACGCCTGGTGGCTACAGGTGCGGGAACAGCGTGCACCCGGCTTTGCGGTACAACGTCCCCTGTGGCGTCTGAGCGTACGCAGCAATGCGCCGCCGCTGGGGTTTTCCGGGGCGGTGTTGACGGAATGGGGGGGTAGCCTACGCTGGATTGCCTCGGACCATGCACCGGCCCAATTGCAGCGGGCGGCGGCGGAGGCCGGTGGGCATGCCCTGTTGTTTCGCGGCGGAGACCCCTTTCATCCCCAAGGGCATCCCCTGGATCCAGTGCTCATGCGCATTCATAAAAACATCAAGCAGGTCTTTGATCCCAATCAGATATTAAACCAGGGCCTGGGAGTCTAAAACCATGCGTTCCCTCACGAAACCTTTGACCATCCATGTTTGCTGAACTCACACCCGAATTGCTGGCGACCCCGGAAGGCGCCGAAGCACAGCGCATTTTGCGCGCTTGCGTCCATTGTGGATTCTGCTTGGCCACCTGTCCCACTTATCAACTTCTGGGGGACGAGTTGGACAGCCCACGGGGACGCATTTATCTGATGAAGGGCATGTTTGAAGGGCAACCCGTCTCGGGTCTGACCCAGCATCATCTGGATCGTTGCCTGACCTGTCGCGCCTGTGAAAGTACCTGTCCTTCGGGGGTTCAGTACGGAAAACTGGTGGATATCGGGCGGCATTATCTGGAACAGCGCCAGCCGCGCTCAAGGCAGGATCAGTTCAAGCGAAGCGCTCTGAAAACCGTATTGACTACTCCCTGGCTGTTCAAATTCTTGCTGGGGGCCGGGCGCTTGGTACGCCCTTTCTTGCCCGAGGCGTTACGCCATAAGTTGCCCCTTCCTCAAACGGCTGGATTACTTCCCCGTGCCAGGCATTCACGCCGCATGCTTGTGCTGGAAGGGTGCGTGCAGCCGGATCTGGCTCCCAATATCAATGCCGCCGCCGCCCGGGTGCTGGACCGTTTAGGGATCAGCGTTTTTTCTGCCCCCAAGGCCGGGTGTTGCGGTGCCCTGGCGCATCATCTCTCCGATGAATCGGCGGCACACCAGGCGATGAAACGCAATATCGATGCCTGGTGGCCCCATGTCACCCAGGGGGTGGAGGCCATCCTCATGACGGCCAGCGGTTGTGGAACACAGGTCAAGGACTATGGCTACCAACTGCGCAATGACCCCCAATACGCCGAGCGCGCCAGCCAAATCTCGGCCTTGACACGGGATTTGTCCGAAGTCTTGCTCAAGGAGTTGGAAGGCACGCCCGAGGAACGTCGGCTGTTCTTGCAGAGTCTGGGACTGCGCAGCCCATTGCCCGCGGCGCGCATTGCGTTTCATGCCCCCTGTACCCTGCAACATGGCCAGCAGCTCAAGGGCGTGGTGGAGCAGTTGTTGACGGCGGCGGGTGCGCAATTGACGCCGGTTCCAGAGGCCCATCTTTGCTGTGGTTCGGCGGGCACCTACTCCCTGTTGCAGCCCGAGCTGTCCCACAGACTTCAGGTCAACAAGCTCAAGGCCTTGACCAGTGGTCATCCGGAACTGATTTTAACGGCCAATATTGGGTGCCTCACGCATCTGGCGGCGGGCTCTTCCACTCCGGTGCGCCATTGGGTGGAGTGGCTGGACACCTGCTTAGCCCCCCATGGGGCTTAACCCGTGGGGGTTCGCAAGGGGCAAAGCGGGCGCCAGTCGGGTTGCCAGAAAATCGATCAGGATGCGAACCCGGTGCGGAATAAGACGGTTGCCCGGCAATACCACATAGATGCCCAGGGTGGCGGCAGGAAACTCCTTCAAAATCTCCACCAGTTTGCCTTCGGCAATCCAGGGTGCTGCGCTGAAAATGGGTTCGTGGGTAATCCCCATGCCCGCGGCTGCAGCGCGTAGCAGCATGACCCCATTATTGGCGCGCAGGTGGGGCCGAATGGGAAACGACGTCAGCTTTTTCTGCTCCATCAGCTCCCAGTGCTGCGCGGATGTGCGTCCAGCGGTGTATCCCAGGCAGGCGTGATGGATCAATTCGCGGGGATGTTGGGGGGTGCCATGACGCGCCAGATAGTCGGGTGAGGCCAACACCAGCATGCGACTGACGGCCAGACGCCGGGCTACAACTCCCGGCGCCAGATGGGGGGTGATGCGTACGGCCAGATCAATGCCCTCCTGGATCAGATCAGAAAACTGATCGGAAAATTGAAGGTCCAGTTCTACCTCGGGGTACGCCGTACTAAATTCCAGCAGGGGGCCGGACAAATGCTCCAGGCTGTAATGCAGGGGCAGACTGAGTCGGATCAGTCCCTTGGGGACTTGCTGCTTATCTGCCAGCCCCGATTCGGCCTCATCCACCAGGTTGAGGATGACGCGACAGCGCTCAAGATACACCGCTCCGCTGGAAGTCAAGGACAGACTGCGCGTGCTGCGCGCCAGCAGGCGTGTTCCCAGTCGCGCCTCCAGCGCGGCCACTTGGCGGGTGACTACGGAGCGCGCCACCCCCATCTGCTGGGCCACGGCCGAAAAGCTGCCGAGTTCTGACACCCGGACAAACAACCGCATCGCCTGTAAGGAGTCCATGCAACGCCACGTGCGCCGCTATGGGCGACGAGGGG
>JAJZHV010000122.1 GCA_021804345.1 Pseudomonadota bacterium
TATCGATCACCCGACGCAGTCCATGGCGGATCTGGCCTGGCTGCAGGAACACTTCGGCGGGCTGGAAAACCTCAAGGGCAAGAAGATCGCCATGACCTGGGCCTATTCGCCCAGCTACGGCAAGCCGCTCTCCGTGCCCCAGGGCGTGATCGCCCTGATGACGCGCTTCGCCATGGATGTGGTGCTGGCCCATCAGGGATGGACTCTGGGGGTTGCGCTGGGCACCTTCCTGCTCACGGCCGCGCTGTATGTGGAGATTCCCAAGGGGTTTTTTCCGGTGCAGGACACGGGCATTCTGCAGGCCATTACGGATGCTCCCCAAAGCATTTCCTTTGCCGGCATGGCCCAGCGCCAACAGCAAGTGGCCCGGCAGATCCTGCAGGACCCCGCGGTGGAAAACCTCTCTTCCTTCATCGGTGTGGATGGAGTCAACACCACGATCAACAGTGGACGCCTGCTGATCAGTCTGAAGCCCTTAGCCGAGCGCGGTGCCGAGGGTTCCCTGCCTCAGGTCATGGAGCGCCTAAACCACTCCCTGCGCCAAGTACCGGGAATCCGGGTGTATTTGCAACCGGTACAGGATCTGACCATCGAGGACACCCAAAGCCGCACCCAATACCAGATGACCATCAAAAGCCCCCGTCCCGAGGATATCGCCCTCTGGGCCCCACGGCTGGTCCAGAGACTGGGGGCCTTACCAGAATTGAAGGACGTGGCCAGTGACGTGCTGGATGAGGGCCGACGGGTGGTTTTGGATATTGATCGCGACAATGCCGCGCGCCTGGGGGTTACCGTGGCGGCCATCGACAACGTGCTCTACGATGCCTATGGGCAGCGCCTGGTTTCCACCATTTTTACGCAATCTAATCAATACCGGGTGGTGCTGGAAACCCTGCCAGACTTTCGCCAGCATCCGCAGCAACTGGATGCCTTATATGTCTCCGGCACCAGCAACGCCCAGGTCCCCTTAAGCCAGCTGGCCCATTTTTCCGAGCGCCAGGGGCCCCTGGCCATCAATCATCAAGGGCAGTTTCCCTCGGCCACCCTGTCCTTTAATCTGGCGCCCGGCGCTTCCCTGGGTCAGGGGGTAACGGCCATACGCCAGGCCATGGCGCAGATGGACCTGCCCTTGAGCATCGAAACCCGCTTTCAGGGCGCAGCCCGCGCCTACGAGAAATCCCTCTCTTCCACCCTGCTGCTGATTTTGGCGGCGGTCATCACCATGTATATCGTCCTGGGGGTACTCTACGAAAGCACCATCCACCCCCTCACCATCCTGTCCACCCTGCCCTCGGCTGCTGTGGGTGCTCTGCTGGCCTTGCGCCTGTCGCATAACGACCTGGGCATTCTAGGGATCATCGGGATCATTCTGCTCATTGGCATTGTCAAGAAAAATGCCATCATGATGATCGATTTTGCGCTAGAGGCCCAGCGCCAGCAGGGCCTGAGCGCCCTAGATGCCATCCGTCAGGCCTGTCTGCTGCGTTTTCGACCCATCCTGATGACCACGCTCTCGGCGTTCTTTGCGGCCCTCCCCCTCATCGGCAGTCAGGGCATTGGCGCGGAACTGCGTCAACCCCTGGGCTTGACCCTGGCCGGGGGGCTGCTGGCCAGCCAGTTGTTGACCCTGTTTACACCCCCCGTCATCTATCTGGCCATGGATCGCTTAGCAACCCGGCTGCGCCGCCCATGAGTTTGACCAGCCTGTTCATTCAGCGGCCGGTGGCCACCACCCTGTTGACGGCGGCCATCACCCTGGCGGGTCTGGTGGGCTTTACCCTGCTGCCGGTTGCCCCCCTGCCTCAGGTGGATTTTCCAGCCATCAACCTGCAGGTTAGTTTGCCGGGCGCCAGCCCGGAAACCATGGCCTCCACCATTGCCACCCCCCTGGAACGTGCAGTGGGGCGCATCGCCGGGGTGGAAGAGGTCACCTCCAGCAGCACCACTGGCACCACCTCCCTCAGCTTGGTGTTCGATCTGGAGCGCAACATCGATGGCGCTGCTCGGGATGTGATGGCAGCCATCAATGCCGCCCGCACGCTGTTGCCCTCCAACCTGCCCTTTAATCCCATCTATCGCAAAATCAATCCGGCCGATGCGCCCATCCTGATCCTGTCGCTCACCTCCCCCACCATGAGCCCGGGCGATATCTATGACGCAGCCTCCACCATCGTGGCCCAGCGCCTGTCGCAAGTGGAGGGTGTGGGGCAGGTGCTGGTGGGCGGCAGTTCCCTGCCGGCGGTGCGGGTGGAGCTCAGTCCGCCCTCGCTGAATCGCTACGGACTGGGCCTGGAAACGGTGCGCGCGGCCATTGCCAGTACCAACGCCAATCGGCCCAAGGGGTTCTTCGAAGACGCCGATACCCGCTGGCAAATTCAGGATAATGACCAAGCCATGCGGGCCCAGGATTATCGCCCCCTGATTCTGGCCTGGCGTAACGGTGCACCCGTGCGCCTGAGTGACGTGGCCGAGGTGCAGGATTCCATTCAGGATGTGCGCAATCTGGGAATTTCCAATGACCGGCGTGCCATTTTGCTGATCGTCAGCCGCCAACCCAATGCCAACATCATCGAAACGGTGGATCGCGTCAGTGCCCTGGTCCCCCGCCTGCAGGCTTCCATTCCCAGCGCTATCGACCTGAAAGTGGTGATGGATCGAACCCCCTCCATTCGCGCTTCCTTGCATGAGGTGGAAAAAACCCTGGTCATTTCCACAGCCCTGGTGATTCTGGTGGTGTTTCTCTTTTTACGGGAAAGCCATGCCGCCTGGATCCCCGCCATCGCCGTACCGGTGTCCCTGATTGCCACCTTTGGGGTCATGGTTTTGCTCAATTTCAGCCTAGATAATCTGTCCCTGATGGCCCTGACCGTGGCCACCGGCTTTGTGGTGGATGATGCCATCGTGATGCTGGAGAACATTTCGCGCCATATCGAGGAGGGAAAATCCCCCCTTCAGGCGGCCCTGGTGGGTGCGCGAGAAGTCACTTTCACCGTCATTTCCATCAGTCTGTCACTGGTGGCTGTTTTTGTGCCGCTGCTCTTCATGGGGGGGCTGGTGGGGCGCATGTTTCGGGAGTTTGCCCTGACCTTATCGGTAGCCGTGCTGGTATCCCTGCTGGTGTCCCTCACCACCACCCCGATGATGTGTGCCCGGTTGTTGCGCGCCCGCCGGGTTTTGCCGGAGAGCGAGACCAAACCCTCACCCGGCCCCTGGCGGCGAAGTCTGCAAGCGGCCCTGCCCGGTGCCCTGCGCACAGGGAGCGCAGCCCTGTGCCGCGCCTTCGGCGCCACCCTCTCTGCGGTGCGCGATGCACTGGATGGTCTGCACCGCCGCTATACCCGCTCCCTGTCCTGGACCATCCATCACCGACGCTGGGTTTTGCTGCTTCTACTGCTCACAATCGGCTTGAATATCTATCTGTTCATTATTGTTCCTAAGGGGTTTTTTCCTCAACAAGATACCGGTCGCCTGATCGGTCGGGTGCAGGCGGATCAAAGTATCTCGTTTCAATCCATGCGCCAAAAACTGACCGAATTTGTGGCTATCTGTCGCGCCGACCCGGCGGCCGAGGAAGTCATCGGCTTTACCGGTGGCGAAGCCCGCAATGCAGCGAATGTGTTCGTGGTGCTCAAACCCCCCGAAGTGCGCAAGGTTAGTGCCGAGGAGGTCATGGCGCGGCTACGCAAAAAACTGGCGCACGTTTCGGGGGCCACGCTCTATTTTCAGGTGGTACAGGATTTGCGCTTTGGCGGGCGCATGGGCAACGCCCAATACCAATACACCTTGCAGGGCAATGACCTGGAGGAACTACGTCGTTGGGAACCTCGAATCCGGGCGGCCTTCGCCAAACTGCCGCAACTGGTGGACGTGAATACCGACCAGCAGGACAAGGGCCTGAACACGACCCTGCGCATCGACCGCGATAGCGCAGCACGCCTAGGAATCAGCCCTCTGGCGCTGGATCAGGTGCTCAACGACCTCTATGGCCAACGGCTCATTTCCACCATCTACCATCCGCTCAACCAATACCGGGTGGTCATGGAAGCGGCTCAGGACTACGTGCAAAGCACCCAAATGCTGGATCAGACTTACTTGACCGGAACCCAGGGGGCCATGGTCCCACTCTCGGCCGTTGCGCAGTTTACTCGAGGCAACTCGGCCCTGGCGGTCAATCACCAGGGTCAGTTTCCAGCCAGCACCATCACCTTCAACCTGCCGCTCGGGGTATCCCTGGGCCAGGCCACGCAGGCCATTCACGATACCTTCCTGCAATTGAAGGTGCCGGCCTCGATTCAGGGAGGCTTTCAAGGCACGGCCAAAGTGTTCAAGGCCTCCTTGTCCAATCAGCCCTGGCTGGTTCTGGCTGCC
Source organism: Pseudomonadota bacterium (assembly GCA_021804345.1). GTDB lineage: Bacteria > Pseudomonadota > Gammaproteobacteria > Burkholderiales > Ferrovaceae > JAJZHV01. The sequence continues at coordinate 4,369 of JAJZHV010000122.1, forward strand.
CTGGGGGTGGTGTATATCGTGTTGGGGATCCTGTACGAAAGCCTAGTGCACCCCCTGACGATTTTGTCCACCCTGCCCTCGGCGGGGGTGGG
>JAJZHV010000123.1 GCA_021804345.1 Pseudomonadota bacterium
ATCAGAACATATACAGGATTCCTGCATTGGCCATCCAGTGGGGTACCAGTTGCTGACCATTGGCATAACGATACAGCGGCAAATATAGCGATGAGTTGAGCTGCCAATGGGGGGTCAGATTGACCAGAAACCCTGGTGTTAAATACACATTGAAGTATCCGCTGTCTGCGTTGCCAGCGACGGCATCATTTCCGCCCTGGTCCGGTGCGCGCCACATGATGTTGGTTTGCAGCAGGGGAATGATCTGGGTTGCAGATTCGATGCCGTTATAGGCCAGACCTGCAACCGTGTTGATGCTATCTCCTGGCTTATACCCTTGATCATGATTCAGGGCATGGCGCCAAGTGCCCTGGGTAAACCACCCCCAGTTTGCATTGAAGTTTCCCATGCTGTACTCGCCCAGTAAAAGATCAGTGGTGCCTGTACCTGGCTCGGTATCCCGGTCCAGAAGTGGCGCTGCGTTGATGGGCCCCGTGGGCAGTTTCAGTCCAAAGGTAAACCCGATGGACTTGTCTTTGGAAAATCCCGTGTACATGCCCATGATTCGTAAATCAGACACGCTGCTGACCTTGGCGGACTGTGGGGTAGGGGCCGGATTGATCTGTCCGGGTGTGCCGCTGGTATCGGTGGTGAAGCTGCGCATCCAGTAGGGCAACATGGCCTCGATGCCCCAGTCATCGTTAAACATGTGTTGCCCATACAGGGTGTAATAATTGGTGCCGATTTGCTTGTCCGGGTTCAGCGCGGCGGCTTGCCCACTGGCCCCACTATGATTCCAGTTCTGATTCATGAAGGAATACTGCAAACCCACCTGGTCTTTCATGCCGCTGACGGGTAAACCTGGCAATCCCACATCAAAGATTCCGCATCCACAGGCGCAGGCTGATGCCAGGGTAGGTGCTAGCAAGAGCCCCGCAATCCATAGGGCTTTGGCGGAGCGCAAGGGCTGCGCTGGCTGTGACAATTGTATGTTCAGGTGAGTACAGTGGCGCATGTGACGGATGCTAGCACAAAGGCTCATTGCAGGACATGTAAGCGCTCCACATGTGCGCCATGGCCTGCTGGAAATGGGAGGCAAAGCGGGGCGCATCGAATACGGGAGTGTGCCCAAGCCGTTCCCGCAACGGTTGCCGTAACCGGGAAAGTGCGATGGGATCTGAAGCAAATTGGATGGCCTTGTGCAAATAATCCTCAGGGTCAGCGGCCACCCAGTCACTCAAACCGGAGTGATGCAGGATGGATTCTCCCACATGTGAGATAAAACGATGACCTTTCATCGTGAGAACGGGCACGCCCATCCACAGGGATTCGGCAGTGGTTGTGGTGCCGTTGTAAGGAAAGGGGTCCAGGGCGATGTCGATCTGATGGTAGGAGGAAAGGTGATGGGCGCGGGGCAATTTGAAACCTTCCAACGTCAAGCGTTCAGCCGCGATTCCTTGGGCAGCAAAGCGCTCACGGGTCAGTTCCCGGATGGATTCATCACTGAGCGCTTTGGTTTTGAGATAAAGCCGAGCAGTGGGCAAGGCGTGCAGGATTCTGGCCCAGAGGCTGACGACCGCGTCGTTCATTTTGGGGATGTTGTTGAGGCTGCCAAAGGTTAGGTATCCGTTGCTCAGGGCTGGGAGTGGGCTGACGGGCAGCGCTGCATGGCGTGTATCGAAGCATAAATAGGACTCCGGTAACTGCCAGATCTTTTCGCTATACTGCGCCGCCTCGGCCAGTGGAGTCACCCAAGGGTCCCCTAGAATGTAGTCCATCTGTGTAACCCCGGTGGTACCCGAATATCCCAGCCAAGTCACCTGAATAGGTGCCGGGCGCCAGGCAAATAAGGGCAGGCGGTGGTTGTCGGTGTGCCCGGACAGGTCAAAGAGAATATGAATCGCATCTTGGCGAATCAGTTGACAAGCCTGTTCATTGCTGAGCGAGCCAATCGGGTGCCATTGGGAAAATAGCCCCCTCAGACGATCGGTCATTGCATCTTGTTTGTTGACCGTTGGGTAAGCGACCAGTGTGAATCGGTTTTTATCCATGTGGGATAGCAGCGACTCCAGAAAATAGCCCACAGGATGGCTACGTAAATCTGCGGACACGAATCCGATGCGTAGGGTTTGCGACGCACACGAGGAAACCCTGGGGAGCTGAATACTTCCAGCCGCTTGGGTCACCATGGTTCCAAATTGTTTTGCCACATTCCCGGTGGTGGGGTGATCGCAGGCCAGATAGTGATTAACCATCAAATATCCGCTGTAGCCTCCCACATCAGTCGGCGCCAACTCCAGCGCTTTTTTAAAGTATTCGATCCCCTCATCCGTTCGGTTGAAGAACTGTAGAATCATTCCCAATCGATTTAATGCGGGGACCAACTCTGGCTGTCGGGAGCAGACCAGCCGGTAGCAGCTCTCGGCCTTGTGATATTGCATGCTCCTGTAATACAGGTCTCCCAACCCGAGCAGGGCAGGGGGGGAATCAGGTTCCAAGGCCAGCAATTGTTCGTAGCGCGTTAAAGCGGGGCTGTATTGCAAGGTTTCGGCATACAAATTTCCTAATGCCAGGAGCGCTTCGGGCTGGTCGGGTTTGAGAGTGAGTAAGGATTCGTAGGACTGGATGGCTGCGGGAATATCTTGCAGCCGGGCAAGGGCATGACCCAATTGCAGCAGGATGGCTGGATTGTCCTGGGCCAGTTCCAGCCCTTGCTTCAGGAGGGTGATGGACCGTTCTGGTTGACCGGCATTGAGATACCACACGCCTAGGAGGGCATAGGCCGGAGCCAGATCCGGATGGTCTCGGAGCAGTTGAAGCAATTCCGTTTCCAGATCAGTGGCCTGGGTGGTAGAAAATCGACTCTGAATGTGCTGCAACTGTTCTAACCGATGGGCCTGTTGCTGCAAATGCGGGCTGATGATTTGGTGTCGACGCGCCACCTCCAGAAGATGACCGGCGGTGTCAAGATCACTGGCTTGAATCAGGGCTTCTAGGTAGTTGGCCCAGAATTCCGGATTTTCGGGGCAGGCTTGCACCATGGATAGCAGGTGAGGCAAGGCAGCAGTGGGGTGTCGGTCCTGTAAGGCGTTGAGCCCCTGGTTCAAGGACTCTGCAAGTTCACTCATGGACCGACCACTGCCCATCGGTGGAATTCAAATGCGGCACCCGAACCGAAAAACCCGGCCAGGTTGCCGCGACTCTTACCAGTCAGAAAAAAATCCAGTATCGTTGCCATGAGTATTCTGATGAAGTCCTCAACAGTCTGATTGCAAGAGCGTATTGTATTGAAATCGGAGCCGGAATTGTTCAGGTTATTGCGAACGGATGGGGGCATCAGGAAGGGGCAGCCCCTTCCAGTTGTATACTGTCGGCCTCAGGGACTTTCAGTTCATGCGGGGCTCTTAAGTTTTTGCTAAGGCAGTTGTTCTAATATCGGCCTGAAGGCAGCATGCCTTATTGGAGTGTGACATGACAGTTGGTTTAGGTTGAAGCTCACCATGAAGATCAGGCCCCAGCACACATCAAATCATCCATTAGTGGCCACTCTCATGCCATCCGGAAGACCCACTTGTCGTGGTCCTATGGGGTGGACTTCTGGAGCCTGCCTGCTGTGGATCGTTTTGATGGGATTGCCGTTTTCCTCCACCTTTGCCGCATCGGTCTTGACTTTGAATGATCTGTTATTGCTGGGACTGGGGCATAACCCTGCCGTATTGGCGGCGCGGGAACAAGTGTCGGCTTCAGAGGGACTGGCTGCCGCCGCACGCGCCTATCCCAACCCGGAAATCAGTGGACTAACCGGCCGCGGTAAGGAGCAGAATGTGCCTGCTCCGCTATCAGGCTCGGTCTATTCCTTTGCCCTTCATCAACCTCTTGAATATCCTGGGCTGCGTAACCCCCGTATCCAGGCTGCAGAAGCTTCGGTACAAGCCGCTGATGCTGCACGCCGAGCCTTTGAAAATGATGCGCTGGCAGCCATTAAACTGGCCTACTATGATCTGTTGCGTCGCCAGGATGAAGCGCAGGCCAGCGAGGAAGACTTGCAGATTACGCAAAAGATTCGTGACAGCATTGCCCTGCGCTACCACGTGGGAGAATCCCCCCGATTTGATCTCATCACTGCAGAAACAGAGCGGCTCAATGCGCTGAAAAATCATGAAATGGCTCTGTTGCGAACCCGGCAAGCCCGCATTGCCTTGCGCCAGGCAGTAGGACAAAGTATCCCCGAAGAGACGCAAATCGTCGGGACTTTGCCCGATGCGGTTGTAATGCCTCCGCTGGCCACTTTGCAGGAACAGCTGAATGCGCGTAATCCCGAGCTACAGCAGGTTCAAGCAGAAAACCAGGCGGCCGAATCCCGAGTGGACTGGCAAAAGGCCCAGCGTCTTCCACAATTGGCACTCGTTGCACAGCATGATGCCGATCCTACCCTGTCTTCCTCGCGGGTTGGCCTGGCTGTGACCATTCCCCTTTGGGA
>JAJZHV010000124.1 GCA_021804345.1 Pseudomonadota bacterium
CTGTTTGCCGACTACACCCATAACCTGGAGAGTGTGCTGGGCCAAAAAACCCTATTTGACCTGTCCGATCACATGGTCATCATTGGCCTGTTCATTGGCGGAATGATCCCCTACCTGTTTGCTGCCATTGCCATGGAAGCGGTGGGTCGCTCGGCTGGATCAGTGGTGTTGGAAGTCCGACGTCAGTTCAAGGAGTTGCCTGGCATCATGACGGGAACCCAGAAACCCGACTACACCCGTGCTGTTGACCTGTTGACCAAGGCCGCCATCAAGGAAATGATCATCCCCTCCTTGCTGCCGGTGCTGGTGCCGTTGGTGGTGGGATTGGCTCTGGGTGCGCGCGCTCTGGGCGGCGTTCTGATGGGAACCATCATCACCGGGTTATTTGTTGCCATTTCTATGACGACTGGGGGCGGTGCCTGGGACAACGCCAAAAAATACATCGAAGATGATCATTTTGGCGGGAAGGGTTCGGATGCCCATAAGGCGGCAGTGACCGGGGATACCGTGGGCGACCCCTACAAGGACACGGCAGGTCCGGCCGTCAACCCCATGATCAAGATCATCAATATCGTTGCCCTGATGATCGTCCCGTTACTGCATGGCTAAAAGCCTGCTTCAATCTCTGGTCCAGGATTGGTCTTTTCCTGGTTCAGAGATTGCACAGCGCATCCAGAGCACATTGGCGGACCCCGTTTCGTTGCCCACCCTGCCACTGGACGGGCGTCTGATGATGACGCCCCAAGCCTGCCAGAGGGCCACCCCGGCGGCCGTCCTGATTGCACTAATCCCCCGTCTGGAGGGGCTGCAGGTCATGCTGACACGACGCACCGACCATCTGAACGATCATGCCGGGCAGATCAGTTTTCCTGGAGGCAAACGCGACCCGCAAGATGGCTCGCCACAGCAGACCGCCCTGCGGGAAACCCAGGAGGAAGTGGGTTTGGCGCCAGAGCATATTCAGCTGTTGGGTCATTTGCAGGACTACTTCATTCCTACCGGATTTCGTGTCACGCCAGTGGTGGGCTGGGTTACCCCACCCTTCACGCTGCACAGCGACCCCTTTGAAGTGGCCGAGGTCTTTGAGGCGCCACTGTCCTGGTTTCTCGATCCCTCCCGGCATGTCCTGCAGCAGGATGTCACACCGCAGGGACAGTTGCGCCGCTACTTTACTGTACCCTGGAAGCACTACCCCATTTGGGGGGCAACGGCTGGAATGCTGGTCCATTTTTATCAGGTGATAAAGCACTCACCCCATTGAACACGAGCGGGGGGAGACTTCATGGGCGCGCTCAAAGGAGCATGGACGCGCTCAGGGTTTTTTGGGATCCGGTTTTTTTTCTGGGGGGTTTTTCACGCCATCCTCTGCCGGCTTATCCAGCCCCATGAAGGACCAGGGCCAGAGAGCCGGATTAAGCATGGGATTATCCAGGGCGGGAGCAGAGTTAGGATCTGAGGCCCCGGCCTTGGTGCTTGAGGACGTGGCTTTGGACGCAGGCCCCGAGGTTTTTGAAGCGGAATGACTGGCGGTTTTAGATTTTGTCCCTGATTTGACCGCAGGCGTCAACATGGCCCGCTGATATTCTAGGGTTTTGATGGTCAATTCTAGCATGCTCACATTGGTATTGAGCCAATGTTTAACCGTTGTCAATTCACGGATTTTTTTATCCAGTTCCTCGGGGTTCAGGCCCGCCATCATAATTTGCTGCATGGGGAAAGCCATGGGATTGATCATTTTCTGGAACATTTCTAGGAAGTCGGGCGCCGGTTTATTGTCAGCCATGCTCATACCATCCTGTTGATAAAATCCCGCAATTGGGGGTAAATCACTTCGCGAAAGCGCCGTCCACTAAAAACACCATAATGCCCCACCTGTGGCACTTGCAGATGTTGCCGGCGCAGCAGGGGAATGCCACGGCATAGATCCTGGGCCGCCGCGGTCTGTCCATTACCCGAGATGTCGTCGAGCTCCCCTTCTACGGTCATCAGGGCAGTGCGTCCTATAGCCTCGGGGCGAACGGGTTCGCCACAAGAAACCAGTGTCCCCATGGGCAGTGCATGCCGATGAAAAACCCGGTCCAGGGTTTCCAGATAATATTCTGCGGGCAGATCCATAACCGCATTGTACTCGTCGTAGAAGGTGCGGTGCGCCTTCGCACTTTCTCCATCCCCCTCCACCAGGTGGTAGTAAAAATCCTGGTGGGACGAGACATGCCGGCCTGGGTTCATGGCCACAAAACCCGCATGCTGCAAGAACCCCGGGTAGACGCGCCGCAAATACCCGGGATATTTGACCGGAACCCGATAAATGACCCGATTCTCAAACCAGGACAAAGAACGGGCCTTGGCAAAATCGTTGACGGTAGTGGGGTTTTTGCGGGTATCGATGGGTCCGCCAATCATGATCATGGAGCGCGGCTGTGCCGGATCCTCTTGCGCGGCCATCAGGGAGACGGCAGCCAATACCGGCACCGTGGGCTGGCACACCGACACCACATGGGTTTGTGGGCCCAGATGCTGCAGGAAGCGGCGTATCAGGCGCACATAATCGTCAAAATGAAATCCCCCGTGGGCCAGTGGAACCTGACGGGCATCGCGCCAATCCGTCACGTACACATCGAAATCCTGTACAAAGGAGCGTACCGTATCGCGTAACAGGGTGGCAAAATGGCCCGACAAGGGCGCTACCAGAAGCACTTTGGGTTGATGCGCCGTAGCCCCCGCCATGCGCTCAAAGCGACGCAGCTGGCAAAAGGGATGCTCTTGAACAACCGACTCCTGCAAAGCCACGGACTCCCCACGCACCAGGGTTCGTTGTAAGCCAAAGCGGGGTTTTTCGTACCGCTGGGTGGTGCGCAGCAACAATTCCGAACCAGCGCTGATCATTCTACCGGCGGGAGTATAACTCAAGGGACTGTAAGGGCTGCCGGACCAGGTTCCGGCCGCATGGGCAAACATTCTGAGGGTGGTCCAGGAGGCATGTTGCAGTTCGTGAAGTTCGTATAACATTCAGTGTTCCGGAAAATTTGATCTGGATCATCATACCCGAGAAGCTGCCCATGGAACATTGCAAAGAAAAAATCAGGCCCGGAATGCTCTATCCGCGCCTGGAGCCTTTCGAAACCGGTTGGCTGCCGGTGGATGACCTGCACACGCTGTATTGGGAACAAAGCGGTCACCCCCAGGGCGTTCCCGTGGTCTTTCTCCATGGTGGGCCCGGAGCCGGCTCGGGCCCCCTGCATCGTTGTTTTTTTGACCCCTCCTTTTACCGGATCATTCTCTTCGACCAGCGCGGAGCGGGACGCTCCACGCCTTTGGGTGAAACGCGCCAAAACACAACGCCACTACTCATTCAGGATCTGGAAAGCTTACGCCACCGACTGGGCGTGAAACGCTGGCTGGTTTTTGGGGGGTCCTGGGGCAGCACCCTGGCCCTGGCCTACGCACAGGCGCACCCCCAAAACTGCCTGGGGTTGATCCTGCGGGGAATATTTCTTTGTCGCCCCAGTGAAATCGACTGGTTTCTGTATGGATTGAAGGCCATTTTTCCAGAAGCCTGGCATCGGTTTGCCGGTTTCATTCCGGCAGAAGAACGCGGCAACCTGCTACAGGCCTACTACCAGCGCCTAAACCATCCGGATGCACGCGTTCATTTGCCTGCAGCGCGTCATTGGGGGGCCTATGAAGGGGCTTGTTCCACTCTTTACCCCTGCGCAGAAACAGTGGCGCATTTTGCCAGTGACGGCGTGGCCCTAGGTCTGGCCCGCATCGAAGCGCATTACTTTACCCATCGTATTTTCCTGCCGGACAATGCCTTGCTGAATCAATTGGCGCGCATCACCCATCTCCCCAGCGTCATCGTACAAGGACGCTATGACGGGGTTTGCCCCATTGTCACCGCAGACGAGTTACATCGCCAGTGGCCCGAGGCAGACTACATCATTGTTCCTGATGCCGGTCACTCGGCTTTCGAACCTGGAATACAGGCTGAACTGGTGTTGGCTACCGACCGCTTCCGCCACCGCTTATGAGGCCTGCACCTGAGCCCCCTGTGGCGCCAGGAAGGGTAGTAACCGCACTGCAGCGCGGCTCTTCCGGCGGCTTTTCGGAACAGTGAAATCTGCTATGCTGCACGCGTACAAGGGGCGCAGAAATCTCTCCACAGCCCCGTCAAAGTACCCCAAGGCCACAGGACAAACCACCGGAAAAGTTGTCCACAAAGTCTGTGGATAACTTTGTGTACAGTGTTTTTAATTGCTGATTAACCCCCTTATCCACAATAAGTTTTTCTGGACCGATCATTTTTTAAGCAACGCTCTTTTGCATTTTTTTTACTTGATTTTTACAAAATTCGTGTTTTTGAGGCCCCATCTGGATCATGGACAAATCATCAACTGCCGACGCCACCTTTGAGGGGTTTTCCTC
>JAJZHV010000125.1 GCA_021804345.1 Pseudomonadota bacterium
TTTCCTTAACGGTATTGCCTGCTGCCGTTGGCGTTGTTCCCAAGGCTGCGCCCGAATCATCCTTGAGCGCCTCAGCCCGGAACGACAAGCGATATTGCTCGTTGATCTGATAGTTCAGATAGCCCGCTAGGCCCTTGTACTTTTCGGTGGTTCCAAGATAGCCGGCGTATTCCTGGGACACATAGTCTGCGTTCAAGATCAGAGTCAGGGCATCCGTCAGGTTGCTGGTAAACACCAGATCCACAAGGGAGCGAGTCCCCGTCATCGGCGCCACGGTACTGACAGGGAAGGAGGCCGGTGCGGTGCCCACATAACCACTTAACGCCAGGGAAGTGTCCTTGGTAAAGGCACTGGTCACTCCCAACTCCACGGTTTTGGAAGGAGTCATCGCACTCACTTGATCCCAACCGTTGTTAACACCCGCGATCAGATTGGTGGAATCGGACACCGCATCCGTCACGCGCACACCGGTATGCGTGAAGGGGATTTTTCCAAACAGGATAGAGCGGGTAATGTTGGTGTCTGCCGAGCTATCGATGACTTCGGCCCCGGCCAGCGTGGTGAATTTTCCGCCGATGAGCGTCCAGGACCCGGTGGCGTACTGAGCGAAAGCCTGGGTAATGTCAAAATTTCCGCCAGACCCCGGAGTCGTACCGTTACCAGAGGCACAGGCCCCGTAGGAGCAGAAAATCCCCGCATCGCTGCCTGCCGTCAGATTGATCAGGCCACCAAATCCTTCCTTAGGTGTTTTGGAAATTGTGATGCCTGCCTGATGCAGTCCAAAGGAGCTTTTACTGGTATCAAAAACCTGCACGCTCGAATTGGGCGTCTGGTTATGGCCAATGTAACTGGCATCCAGATACCCTTTCACATCGATGCCGGAGTTACCCAGCACATCACTCAGGGTGGGACCTTTGGGCTTTGCTTCCGCAGGGGCTTCGGCGGCAGCCGTGGTCGCAGTGGCATCCGCCACGGTCGATGGCTGGTCTGCATGTGCGTTCATGGTGCCCATCACCACCCATGCAGCAACAGCGCTGAGGATACTACGACGAAAAGGTTTCATTCTTTGATCTCCCTAAGTTTAAAAATATCTCGAAACGCATTGGCCGGAACTTTGTAAAACAAAACCCGCTCAGAGTTGGATAAGCATGAGTCATGCCAGACATCCGGAATGTCTTGAATTGCTGCATCGCAAAGGCAACAAACCGTAACAAATGTCCGGCAAGGCTCATTCCCGCACCAATATAGTGCAGTAATGAGCGCTATGTGAGCGGAGTTGGTGCGTTCCTAGGAGAAGCTTCGCGGCTGATTTGCTCGCCAAAAAGCAGAGGCAACGGGGAGGGAAAACTCAGATACTCTTTGACGACAAGGCTAGGGCAAGTCAGAATTTACCCATTCACCCCTACGACACATTCAAGGACGCCATGAATACCCGACATTTCATCGATGACATCGCCCGGCGCCTCAGTGAACTGGCCGCCAAAACCCCAGCCGCGGATTTCGAAAAAAATGCCAAGGCTCTGCTATCGGGACTGCTGACCAAGGTCAATCTGGTCACGCGTGAGGAATTCGACCTGCAAACCCAGGTTCTAGCCCGAACCCGTGAAAAACTCCAGTTGCTGGAAGCGCGCGTCAACGAATGGGAAAACCGGCGCCAACCCTAGAGTCCTTGCCCTGAGAATAGAACGTCACCTCCACCCTCAAGCCAGCCACCGACTCTGGACCATTAAAGCGTAATTGGCCCGCATGCAGGCGCACGATTTCCTGCACGATCGCCAACCCCAGGCCACAGCCGGGGGTTTGGTCTCCGGGCACCCGATGAAAGGGAATACTGAGCTTGCTCAATTCGGCCTCAGGTACGCCCGGTCCGTCATCCTGGATGATCAACTGCCCTGCGTGCTCGCGTGTAGGCCCCGATAACCGGATCATCACCTGCCCTTTTTCCGGGGTATAGCGCAGGGCATTGTCCAGTAAATTGCCCAGCAATTCACGGAGCATCAGCGGGCTTCCAAAAACCGACAGGGGGGTTAGTTCAAAGATCAGCTCCACCTGCTGTTGCTCTGCACGCGCCACAAAATCTACAGCGACCTCGCGGCAGATTTGCTGCAAATCCACCAGGGCGCATTCCATCATGCTTTGTTCCGTATGCTCCAGACGGGCTAGGGACAACAGTTGGTTGGCCAGATGCGTGGTCCGTCGCGTAGTCGCCAATATCCCCATAAACAGGGGACGAATGTCTGGCGGCGGCTGTTCCAGAGCCACCTCTAGTTGCGAGCTCAAGGACGCCAATGGGGTCCGCAATTGATGCGCAGCATCTGCGATAAAACGCCGATGGCTAGCAAAAGAGAGGGCCAGGTCCTGCAATAATTCGTTGATTCCATGGATGATCGGGCGCAGCTCGGTGGGTGCAGTGCGCTCCTCCAGGGGCCTCAGATCGTTTGCCGAACGCTGCCCGATGTCGTATCGCAAGTGATAAACAGGCACCAAGACACGACGGATCCCCAGAAGAATGATCACGATGGTAGCCAATAACAAGAGGGCCTCGGGCATAACAATGTTGGCAAACAAACCATCAGACAAACGATTGCGTCCGTGCAGGGTTTGCGCTACGGCAATGGAATAGCGCTGGTCGCCGATAATTCCCTGGGTATAGACCGCACGCAGGGTTTCTCCGTCCAAATTCAAATCTTCGAAGACGGGCCGCCCCGGTGCCGAAGAGGATTGTGCTCGCCACAACCGTGCATTTCCTGAAAAGACGTGTCCGCGGTGATCCCAGGCGGCGTAAATCACTTGATCGTCATTGTTTTCCTGCAGCATCTGAAGGGCCGCAGGGGGAAGATTGATGGCCAGCCCCCGAGGGCTCATCTGGATTTGCTTGGATAAATCTAGGGCATTGTCGTACAACCCCAAATCGAGCACTTTCATGGCGGCATGCAGGGAAAACTGGTAGGCCATCAAGGAACCCACGAGCAATACCACGATCAGGGGCAGTAACAGCCAACGCAAAAAAATCTGGTACAGGCTGAGTGGATTAGACATGTTCTTCCAGCATGTATCCCAATCCGCGAACCGTTCGAATCAGTGCATGGGATCCCTCCAATTTGAGGCGCAACCGATGGACGTAGGCCTCGATGGCGTTTGCGCTCAATTCCTGACCCAGATCGGCTATGGCCTGAATCAGTTGTTCCTTAGACAGAATGCGCCTTGGGTGAGCCATCAAATACTCCAGCACCGCCCACTCCCTCCCGGACAACTCGATGCCTTGGCCTGCCACAAAGGCGCGTTTTCCCACTGTATCCAGCGTCAGATTTCCCAAAGTAAGTCGGGTACTGACAAAACCCTTGCTACGCCGAATCAGAGCGCGCAGACGGGCCTGCAATTCGACCAAAGCCACCGGCTTGACCACGTAGTCATCGGCACCCAGATCAAAGCCCTGCACCCGGTCCTCCACCGCATCCCGTGCGGTTAGAATGAGAACCGGAACCGAATGCGCACCCAGACGCAAGGCTCGCACCACGTCATATCCATCCCCATCGGGCAACCCCAGATCCAGCACAAGAGCATCCACTTTTTCGTTCACCAGCAGGTGCAAGGCCTCTGCTACAGTACCCACCAGATCCACTGCAAATTCCACATGACGTAAGGATGCTGCCATGGCCTGCCCCAAGGCGCGGTCATCCTCGACAATCAGAATGCGCATGCTGTCAGGCTCCTGTCAGAAATGAAGTCCATAATGCGCCAACCCCTCCCTTGCGGCGAGGCTTGCACGATTATTTCATCAGATTGAGGCTACTTTTGTTGACTGTCAAACCTTATCCCCCCCAGATCCCGTGAAGAATTCATCCGTGGCGATGTCATGCATTCTGGCCACTGGCACCTTATTCCGCCAGGTGAAAGGACGCGTATCCAGGGCCTTCCTATCCCCTCAGGGTCTAGGGAAGACGCCTCTGGCGGGTTGCAAAAGTCCCTTGTGGTGCTGCCTTCTGCTTGGACTATTGTCAGGATGCGCCTTAGGACCAGACTTTGCACCGCCCGCAGCCCCTGCAACCAGCGGTTATCTGCCCAACCAGACGCTAACCAAAGAGACTCTCACCGCCTCGAGCCCCTCACCCGAGGCGCCAGCATTTAGCGTACAGCAGGACATTCCCGCAGACTGGTGGACGGTCTTTCAATCCCCAGCGCTCAATCAACTGATCAAGCGCGCTTTCAAGGCCAATCCTACCGTCGAGTCCGCCCAGGCTGCGCTACGCGAAGCCCAGCAAAACACACTGGCGCAGCAAGGGTTTTTCTATCCCTCTCTGGGTATGGAATACCTGCCCTCACGCAACAAACTGGCAGGGAATATGGGGGGCAACTCCCCGGGTGTACAAGGGA
>JAJZHV010000126.1 GCA_021804345.1 Pseudomonadota bacterium
GGAATGGGTGAAACCCGCGCGATGCGTGCCGGTTTGCTGGCCCAGTTGGCCAATTTGGATCCGGCTCCCGAATCGGTTCCCATCAATCTACTGGTGCAGGTGGAGGGAACCCCCCTGCATGGCACTGCAGCCCTGGACCCCTTCGAGTTTGTGCGCACCATAGCCTGTGCGCGCATCACCATGCCGCACTCCCGGGTGCGTTTGTCCGCAGGGCGCGAATCCCTGTCCGAGGCCCTGCAGGCCCTGTGTTTTCTGGCAGGGGCCAATTCCGTCTTCTATGGGGAGCGACTGCTGACCACAGGCAATCCCGATGTAGCCCGGGATCAGGCGCTTTTCCATAAGTTGGGACTGCATTCAGAATAACGCGGCGCGCTTTCCCCGAACATGTCTCGCCTGCGGACCCGTTTCAATCGTAACGCACGCCGCGTTCAACCGGCGCTGCCGCTACTGCAGGAGGTCAATGACCGCTTGCTGCAGCATATGGAATGTCTCAAACCTGAGTCGCGCTGCATTCTGGATCTGGGTGCCGGTGCCGGCATGGCTGCTGCTGGATTGCGGGCGCGTTTCCCACAGGCTTTTTTGCTTGCCCTGGACTGCGCTCTGGAAGCGCTGCGCAGTCAGTCCTGGCGTCCCAAACCCTGGTGGCGCCTGGGCCCCCCCGATGTTCGGGCTGCGCTCTGTGCGACTGCCGAGCAACTGCCTTTGGCGACGGACAGTGTGGATCTGGTGTGGTGTAACCTGGTGTTACCCTGGTGTGCCTTGCCGCAGGTGCTGTCCGAAGTGCGGCGTGTGCTCCGACCCGAGGGGCTGTTCCTGTTCAGCACCTTCGGCCCCGATACCCTGTTGGAACTGCGAACTGCCCAGCAGCAGGCGCAAACCCAGCGACCGGGGCCGCTGCCGGAATGGACCGACATGCACGATATTGGGGATGCGCTGGTAATGGCCGGTTTTGCCAATCCGGTTATGGATCGGGAAAATTTGCGGGTGGATTATCCTGACCTGGAGCGCTTGCTGGAGGACGTACGCTGGAGCGGGGCGCCCTTGGCTGCGCCCGCCGGGTGCGGCCTGGGTGGGCGCTCGGGATGGCGGGCGGTGCGTCAAGCCTACGAGGCGCTACGCGGGCCTCAGGGGCTGCCCGCCACCTTCGAGCTGGTGTACGGTCACGCCTGGAAACCCGCGCCGCGCGTGACGGCGGCAGGCAAGCCGATCATTCCCTTGCGCAGCCGATGAAGGCCAGACTCAAAACATGGGTTTATGCGCGGCTTGGGCATAGGCATGGGCACCCTCGAGGATTTCCTTCTTGGCTTCCTCCGGTCCAACCCAACCTTCGATCTTGACCCATTTGCCTGGTTCCAAATCTTTATAATGCTCAAAGAAGTGAGAAATCTGGCTCAAAGTGAGTTCGGGTAAATCGCGCGGGCTTTGAATGCTGCGGTAGATGTTGCATAACTTGTCCACGGGAACGGCCAGAACCTTGGCATCGCCTCCGGCTTCATCCGTCATTTTCAGCAGGCCCACGGGTCGGCAGCGCACCACGACGCCACTGATGAGAGGAATGGGTGTGAGGACCAGCACATCCACAGGATCGCCGTCTGCGGACAGGGTTTTGGGAATGTAGCCATAATTGCAGGGATAATGCATGGCCGTGGACATGAATCGGTCCACGAACAGGGCGCCGGTTTCCTTGTCCAACTCGTATTTGATGGGGTCTCCGTTCATGGGGATTTCGACGATGACATTGAAATCGTGGGGGACGTCCCGTCCTGCGGGTACTCGGTCAAGGTTCATGCAAAGGTCCTCGGGGGGACAGCACGGGCTGTCGGGTTGATGGGTTGGCGCGCCATTATAGCGCCACCCGTTGGGTGCTCTCAAATCGCGGAGCGGATTTAAGCCCGTCCTGGGGACGGGATAAGGTTGCGACTATGCATGTGGTGGTGTTAGGAGCCGGAATCATCGGAGTTAGTAGCGCCTGGTATTTACGTCAGGCGGGACATGAAGTGACTGTACTGGAGCGGCAGTCCGGCGCCGCGCTGGAAACCAGTTTTGCCAATGGCGGGCAGCTTTCCACGGGGCATGTGGAACCTTGGGCTAGCCCCGAAACCTTTCCTCAATTGCTGAAATGGGGATTTCAGGAAGACTCGCCGTTGCTGTTCAGACCGCGCCTAGATCCCCGTCAATGGTGCTGGGGGCTGGGGTTTTTGCGGGAGTGCTGGCCGGCACGCAGTGCCTCCAATCTGTCCCGGTTGCTGCAATTAGGGCTATATAGCCGCAGCGCTCACCAGGCTCTGGAACAGGAGACCGGCATCGCTTATCACCATCTGCAACGCGGCATCATCAATCTGTACAGCACGCCCCAGGACTGGCAGCGTGGTTGTCGTGCGGCAGCGGCAGTGGCGCGTTTGGGGTATGTGCGCCAAGCCTGGAGCAAGGCCCAGGCGCTGGCGCACGAACCGGCCTTGCAGGGCGCTGCAAACCTTTGGGCTGGCGCCACGTTCACTCCGGGTGACGCATCGGGCGATGCCCATGTCTGGACCGTGGCTCTGGCCCACCTGTGCCAGGCGCAGGGGGTAAACTTTCGTTATCAACAGCAGGTCACGGCCCTTGTGCGCCAGGGCGATCAGGTGACGGGTGTCCTGCTGCGCCCGGCCGAGGGAGCGCCTAGGCAAGAGACTGCCCAAGGGCCGGCACTGACCCCACCCGGGTATCTGGCGGCAGACGCCGTGGTGGTGGCCCTGGGCAGTTACAGTCCGACCCTATTGGCACCCTTGGGAATTCGCATTCCTGTGTATCCGGTGAAAGGCTATTCGGCCACCTTGCGCATCCTGGAGCCATCCCTGGCGCCCACCTGCAGCATTACCGATGACGCGCATAAAATCGTTGTGACACGTTTGGGTGCGCAATTGCGCGTGGCCGGGACCGCCGAATTCAATGGCTTCGATACCCGGTTGAATGACCAGCGCTGCCAGGCGTTGCTGACGCGCACCCAGGCGCTTTTCCCTGGGGCCTGCGACATGAGCCAACCGCAGTTCTGGACAGGGTTGCGTCCAGCCACCCCTTCCAACTATCCGCTGATTGGAGCGACGCGTCTGCGCGGGCTGTTTTTGAATACCGGTCATGGAACTCTGGGATGGACCCTAGGAACCGGCAGTGGCAAGGCTTTGGCGGAAATCCTCTGTGGGCGCCAACCTCCGGTGGATGTGGTCTTTGGAGATTCCTGAAGCGCTCTCCACCGGGGAGGTCTGTTCATTTAGTTACCACTTGGACTGATAACTTGATTAGCGGTTACGTCCAGAGTATTTGGCGCACGGTATTAACATACTGATTGTTTGCACTAAACTCCCCTTTATTTTTGTTGGCACGGTTCTTGTATAAAGACCCTCCACCACAACTCGGGTGGCAATGAATATTCATAGGGGAGGTCTGCCGTGGTGGAAACCTTTTACGACGTCATGCGACGTCAGGGGATAACGCGTCGTAGTTTTCTCAAATTTTGCAGTCTGACAGCCACCTCGCTGGGGTTGGGGCCTGCCTTCGTTCCGCGCATCGTCAATGCCATGGAGAGCAAGCCGCGCACCCCGGTGCTTTGGCTTCACGGGCTGGAATGCACCTGCTGTTCCGAATCCTTCATCCGTTCGGCCCACCCACTGGCCAAGGATGCCGTGCTGTCTATGATCTCGCTGGATTATGACGATACCATCATGACGGCTTCTGGCCATCAGGCCGAGGCCATTCTGGAAGAGGTCATGACCAAATACAAGGGCAACTACATACTGGCTGTGGAGGGTAACCCCCCCCTGAACCAGGATGGCATGAGTTGCATCATTGGCGGCAAGCCCTTCGTCGAGCAACTGCGCCATGTGGCCCGCGACTGCAAGGCCATCATCGCCTGGGGTTCCTGTGCCTCCTGGGGCTGCGTGCAGGCTGCCAAGCCCAATCCCACCCAGGCCACGCCGGTACATAAGGTGATTACCGACAAGCCGATCATCAAAGTGCCCGGCTGCCCACCCATTGCCGAAGTCATGACGGGCATCGTCACCTACATGCTGACCTTCGATCGCATTCCCGAACTAGATCGCCAGGGGCGCCCCAAAATGTTCTACGGACAGCGGATTCACGACAAATGCTATCGCCGTCCCCATTTCGATGCCGGTCAGTTTGTGGAGGCCTGGGATGACGAAGGGGCCCGGCGCGGCTACTGTCTGTACAAGATGGGCTGCAAGGGGCCGACCACGTACAACGCCTGTTCCACCATGCGCTGGAACGATGGCGTGTCTTTCCCGATTCAGTCGGGTCACGGCTGTATCGGTTGCTCTGAGGATGGATTCTGGGACAAGGGCAG
>JAJZHV010000127.1 GCA_021804345.1 Pseudomonadota bacterium
TTGCCGGACCGAGCGCTTGCGCTCGGCCTGACCGGGCATGATGAAGGTGCGTCCGATGTAGCGATTCTTGATGAAACCTTCGCGATAAGGAACACCCAAATAAAGAGCCAACTGCAAGGCGCTGGGACGACTCGTGTCAGGAATGGGGATCACTACATCCAGATGGATTTGGGGTGCAATCCGTTGAATTTTTCGGCCCAGGCTTTCGCCCATTCGAAGGCGGGTTTCATACACCGAGATGCCATCCAGGACGGAATCGGGACGCGCTAAGTAAACATATTCGAAAATGCAGGGGTTTTTTTGGGGCGCTGAGGCGCAGATCTGGCTGTGAAAGTTGCCGTGAATGTCAATGAAGACTGCCTCGCCAGGGCTGACATCTCGGAGCAGCTGAAAACCCAGCGCATCCAGAGCCACACTTTCGGAGGCAATCATGTATTCCACGCCCTGCAGGGCACAATGATGGCCAATGACCAGCGGGCGAATGCCATGAGGAGCCCGAAAGGCCAGCAAACCATGACCGGCCACGATAGCGACGGTGGCGTAAGCCCCGCGACAACGCCGATAGACCTGGCCCACTGCCCTGAAAATATCGCCCGCGTCGAGCTTGTGGCCTTGCGCGGCTTCTTGGATTTCGTGGGCCAGCACATTGAGCAGGACTTCCGAGTCCGAATTGGTGTTGACGTGGCGCCGGTCCTGTTCGAACAGTTCGGCGCGCAAAAATTCCGAATTAGTGAGATTGCCGTTATGCCCTAGGACAATGCCAAAAGGAGAATTGACATAAAACGGCTGTGCCTCGGCCGGAGAAACAGCGGACCCGGCGGTGGGGTAGCGGCAATGGGCAATACCCAGTGTTCCGGTGAGCGCCCGCATGTCGCGCGTGCGAAACACATCGCGCACCAGGCCCAATCCCTTGTGCATGTGGAAGGTACTGCCATCTGCCGTGGCAATACCCGCCGCATCTTGTCCACGGTGCTGCAGCAGTTGCAAACCGTCATACAGCAACTGATTGACCGGCGATTTGGCCACGATGCCCACGATTCCACACATATACCAGCATTCCTTCAAAAGGGTGGCGTCCGCAAGGCGCCATTCTACTCCTGTTCTGCTCAAACCCCGAATTTATCCCGCCTCAGTGTAACCGTTTGAGCACTTCCACAGGAAACAGGGGGAGCACCCAGTGACTGGCTTCGAGCGCCCAACCCACCGCCCTGGAATTCTTCCACAGCGGGTTTGCCGGCAGGGCAGTCATTCCACCCAGAAGCACCAGCAACACACAGAGCAGGGTTCCGCGAGCAGCGCCAAACAACCCTCCCGCCAGACGATTGAAAAAACCCAAACCCGTCATGGCCACCAACGTATGGGCGGCCAACCCCATGAGCGTGATCACGATCCAGGTGAGCACGAATACCCCCAGATACCCCGCCATGATCCGGATGGTATCGTTGGCCAGAAGATGTTCCAGCAGTTGGGCTAGGGACATTCCAAACCACTTGGCCACCGCAAAGGCAATGATCCAGGAGGCCATGGCAAAGACCTCACGGATCAAACCCCGGAACAACCCCAGTATCGTCGACCCCAACAGCACGATCAGCAGGAACCAGTCCAGCGCGTTCAAGCCCGCTACCAAACTGGAGGTCATGGTGTGACGATCATAGACTTGATCCCCAGTTGATCCAGTTGCTGCTGTAGTTTTTTAAGTTCCGATCGGGTTTTGAGCGGGCCAATACGCACCCGCACGCGAGGGCCTTGCTTGAATCGAACGACTTCCATGTGGCCATGAATTCCCTGTTGTTCTAATTTTTTGAGCAATGAGCGCGCCTTGGCCTGCTCGGAAAACACACCCACCTGAAGCACCACATGAGCCGAGGCAACCACTGGGGCCGGTTCCTGGGGCGCGGGGGAGGCCTCCTGCGGAGGATGCGTTCCGGCAAGCGGCGCGGGGGGCGCATCCGGTACCGGTTGCCGGGGCAGCGCTGCGGACCCCTGGGGCGCGGGGGAGGCCTCCTGCGGGGGATGCGCATCCGGGACCGGTACCGTGGGTGCAGTGGGTGCAGTGGGCAACGCCAAGCCGGGCAGGGACGCTGGCGCCTGAGCGGGGATTACTGGGGCAGAGGCCAAAGAACCGGAGAACGAGGCGCTTTGCACCTCAAGGGTGGGCCCAGCGCGCGGGGCCCGGGCAGGAGCCAACAACCAGGGCAGGAGCGTCACCACGAACAGCATCAAGGTGGCCACGCCGATGATACGATGACGACCTTGCAGGCGCAAAGCCTGTTGAGCGGGAGTCAGTGGCGGTTTCATGGCGGTGGAACAACACTCAATCCTGGTCCGAACTCAGGTGCATCAATTGGCCCAGAATGTTGGCAATACGATCCCGGGACTGCCGTCGGTCCACGATCATGTCGATGGCCCCTTTTTCCAGCAGAAACTCGGCCCGCTGAAACCCCTCTGGTAATTTTTCCCGGACCGTTTGTTCGATGACCCGGGGCCCCGCAAAACCAATCAGGGCATTGGGTTCGGCAATCACCACATCACCGATCATGGCGAAACTGGCTGACACCCCACCCATGGTGGGATCGGTCAGCACCGAGATGAAGGGCAAGCGGTCTTGCGCCAGGCGGGTTAAGGCCGCACAGGTTTTGGCCATTTGCATGAGAGACAGAAGCCCTTCCTGCATGCGGGCACCACCGCTAGCCAAAAAGCACACGAAGGGGATTTTCTGGTCGCGCGCGGCATCCACGGCGCGCACGAACCGTTCTCCCACCACCGACCCCATGGACCCTCCCATAAATTCGAACTCGAAGGCGGCAACCACCAGGGGGAATCCTTTGAGGGTTCCCTGTTGTACCACCAGGGCATCAGATTCGCCGGTGGCCGTGCCTGCTTCAGTGAGCCGGTCCACGTAGCGGCGACTATCCTTGAACTTGAGGGTATCCACCGGAATGATTTCGCTGCCGATTTCAAAACGGTTGTCAGGGTCCAGAAAACAATCCAGACGTGTGCGCGCAGAAATCCGGATATGATGCGCACATTTTGGGCACACATGCAGATTGGACTCGAGGTCGGAGCGATACAGAACGGCTTCGCAGGAACCACACTTGACCCACAGTCCTTCTGGCACAGAGCCCTTGACTGATTTTTTATCCCGTTTGATGCGCGGTGGCAGTAGTTTTTTGAACCAGCTCATGGGTTATTGATCCAGGGAATGTCGAAATTCAGCGATCAGCGCCTCGACCCGTTGGAGCAACAGGGCCGGCGGGCTGGCTTCGATTTCTTCCACCAGACGGGACCCAATCACGATGCCATCAGCCACCTGGGCCAGCGCCCGGGCCGTGGCCCCATCGCGAATCCCGAAACCAACGCCCACGGGAACCCGGGTGCAGGCGCGTACCCGCTGCACATGTCGCGCCACATCTTCCGGGTCGATATGGGCTGCGCCTGTCACACCACGCAGTGACACGTAGTAAATATACCCGGTAGCCAAAGCGCCGATTTCTGCCAGCCGCTCGGGCGTGGAGGTGGGGGAAAGCAGATAAATGGAATCGATGGCATGCGCCTGCAACAAGGCCCCCAGGTTGCGCGCTTCATGGGGCGGATAATCCACCACCAGCACGCCGTCAACCCCGGATAGGGCGCATTCCTTGGCAAAACTGTCCAGTCCCATGCGCTCAATGGGATTGGCATAGCCCATCAGAACTACGGGCGTGGTGTCATCCAGGGCACGAAACTGCGCCACAGTGCTCAGCACCTGACGCAGGGTGACGCCTTGTTTCAGGGCCCGTTCGCTGGCCCGTTGAATGGTAGGGCCATCTGCCATGGGATCAGAAAAGGGAACCCCCAGCTCCAGCACATCGGCCCCAGAGCGCACCATGGCCTGCATCAAAGGGACTGCCTGCGCCAGTGCTGGATCTCCCACCGTAAAAAAGGGAATCAAGGCCTTGCGATGCGTGTGGGCCAGACGTTGAAAGGTTGCAGCAATTCGTGACACAGAACACTCCTACAGCAATAAAAACATGATCGGGACAAACCGTTTCACTCTACCCACAGTGTATTCGGATTGCGCGCCAGCGGGGGTTCACATCAACCCGCTTTTTTCGGCCACCGTGGCCATATCCTTGTCACCGCGTCCGGACAGGTTGACCAGCAGAATCTGCTCGGCAGACAGGGCAGGCGCCATTTTCATGGCTTGCGCCAAAGCATGACTGGACTCTAGTGCCGGAATGATCCCCTCCATGCGGCACAGCGTGTGAAAAGCCTCCAGTGCTTCCCGATCGTCGATGGCCACATATTCAGCACGCCCAGAATCCTTCAGCCAGGCGTGTTCCGGGCCCACCCC